>NZ_JBFBDY010000427.1:0-5449 GCF_040683475.1 Kitasatospora sp. NPDC093558
CCCACTACCGCCGCGACGAGGCGGCGATAGCCCGCCTCCTCGCCGCCCTCGGCCACACCCTGTGACCTGGAAACCGCGCACCGGACGGTCCTTCAGGACCGGGGGCCGGTCAACTATCGTCGGCGGCGGCAACGCTCCACGAGGGCGCGTTCCACGGGAACTGCGGAGTAGCTGTGCGCATCGGAATCATCGGCACGGGCACGGTCGGACAGACGCTGGCGAACAAGCTGGTGTCCCTCGGTCACGAGGTGACGCTGGGCTCGCGGACCAAGGACAACGAGAAGGCGCTGGCCTGGGCCGCGGCCGCGGGCCCGCACGGGCACTGCGGCACCTTCGCCGACGCGGCGGACTTCGGCGAGGTGGTGCTCAACGCGACCGGCGGCACGGTCGCGCTGGCGGCGCTGCGGGCGGCGGGGGCCGAGCGGCTGGCCGGCAAGCTGCTGATCGACGTGTCGAACCCGCTGGTCTTCTCCCCGGAGGGCGGCGTCACCCTCGACCCGGTCAACACGGACAGCGTCGGCGAGCAGATCCAGCGCGAGTTCCCGCAGGCCCGGGTGGTCAAGGCGCTCAACACGATGAACGTCTCGGTCATGGTCGACCCGGCCCGGCTGCCCGGCGAGCACAACCTGTTCGTCTCCGGGAACGACGACGCGGCCAAGGCCGAAGCGGTCGCGCTGCTCGGCGAGTTCGGCTGGCCGGCGGAGTGGATCATCGACCTCGGCGACATCACCGGCGCCCGCGCGACCGAGATGATGATGCCGTTCTGGCTGCGGCTCTACCGCCACTTCGGCACCGGCGAGTTCAACTACTCGTTCAAGCGCAACGCGTGACGGCCGCAGCCGGAGGCCCGGGCGGGGCTCGGGCAGCGGGACGGACGGGGGACAATGGACCGCATGTCCCGACGTCGCCCCGCTCCCCGAGCCGCCGCCTCCGCGCCCCGGCTGCTGCCCTCCTCCCCCTGCCCGTGCGGCCTGCCCGCCGCCTACGGCGACTGCTGCGGCCGCATGCACCGCGGCGTGGCGGAGGCCACCACGGCCGAGGCGCTGATGCGCTCGCGCTTCAGCGCCTTCGTCGTGCAGGACGAGGCGTACCTGCTGCGCAGCTGGCACCCGGACACCCGGCCGGACTCGGTGGACTTCGACCCGGCGCTGCGCTGGACCCGGCTGGAGGTCGACGCCACCATCGAGGGCGGCGCGTTCCACTCCGAGGGCACCGTCGCGTTCCGCGCGTACTGGACCGAGGGCGGCGAGGAGGGGGTGCTCAAGGAGCACAGCCGGTTCGTCCGGCACGAGGGCGCCTGGGTGTACCTCGACGCCCTCGCGATCGGCTGAACCGGCCGCGCCGCCCCGCCTACAGGTAGTCGTCCAGGCGGCCGAGGGAGTAGCCCTGCGCCGTGACCTCGTTCAGGACCTTGCGGAGCAGGTCCGGCATCGTGGCCTTCCAGATGTCGGCGCCCCGGAAGTGGGTGAGGATGATGTCGCCCGGATGGAGCTTCTGGTCGTCGTAGCGCCACTCCATGTGGTCGGGGAAGGCCTCCTCGTTCCACATCGGCACCGCCTGGACCCCGCAGGACGCGGCCGCGCGCAGCGTGTCGTCGTTGTACTCGCCGTACGGCGGGCGGAACAGCCGGGGGCGGACGCCGATCTGCTGCTCCAGCTGGTCCTGCTGGCTGCAGATCTCGTAGTGCTGGGTCTCGTAGTCGTGGATCTTCAGGTTGCGGTGGTTGATGGTGTGGTTGTTGATCTCCACGCCCTGGGAGTGGAGGTCGCGGAAGTACCCGTAGTTGTCGCGGGCGAGGTAGTCGGAGACGAAGGCGCTGAGCGGGATCCCGAGCTCGGCGGCCATCTTGTTGAACTGCGGGTCCTTCTCGGCGCCGTCGTCGACGGTCAGGAAGACCACCTTGTCGTCGGTGGGGACGCGGAAAACCACCGGCGGACGGCCGTCCTTGACCTTCACGCCCTGCATCGCCCGCAGCTGGGGCTTGGCGGCCGGGGGCGGGGGCGCCTTGAGCGGCGGCTCGGCCAGGCCCCAGCGCTGGGCGGTCTCGACGGCCTCGCGGGCGGCGTTCTCCACGCGGGCGACGGCCTCGCTGCTGCTCTCCTCCTCCTGGCGGGCGAGGCCCGGCAGCATCGGCGGCGCGGCGGGCGCGCGGGCGCCGGCGCGGTCGGCGGCGGGCTCCTCGGCGGCCCCGGCCGTGGCCGCCGGGGCCGGCGCGGCGGCGCTCGCGGCGGTGGCGGGTGCGGCCTTCGACCCGACGGGTCCGCACGGGCCGGCGCAGCCGGCGACGACGGCGGAGAGGCAGACGGTGGCCAGCAGACCGGTCCGCAGACCCCTCCGGGCCGGGTGACTCCCCCTCAAACCCCCATTAATGTGACGATCTGATGGTGCGTTCATAACCGCACTGCTCCCCCGCAGTGCACCCCCGCCAATCCCCCCATCACCCGCACGGCAGAGCGACCCGCCCGGGACCTTGCCCAAGCTTTGCCCTGCACAGGGCCATCGGACAGCCCCGGGCACGCCCCGAAAACCCGTTGCCGCCCGGCCTCCCGCGCAGCGATCATGCGGAGCATGACGACCGGCACCACCACCCGCAGCCCGGCCTCCTGGACCGTCGCCCCCGCCGACGTGACCTCCGCGGAGGCCCAGGCGCTGCTGCGCGAGTACTACTACGACGTCGCCAACCGGTACGGCCGGCTGCACCACGGCGAGGACTTCAGCACCGAGGTCCTGGAGGCCGGCCTCGCCGACACCCCCAGCGACGACCTCGCCGAGCCCACCGGTCTGTTCCTGATCGGCCGCTACGACGGCCTCGCCCAGTCCTGCGCCGGACTGCGCCGCCTCGACGCCACCACCGTCGAGCTCACCCGCGTCTACGTCCGCCCAGGCCTGCGCGGCACCGGCGGCGGCGCCCGCCTGCTCGCCGCCGTCGACTCCGCCGCCCGCGGCCTCGGCGCCGCGCGCATCGTCCTCGACACCCGCCTCGACCTCGTCGAGGCCCGCGCCCTCTACACGCGCCACGGCTACCGCGAGATCCCCGCCTACAGCAGCGGCCCGTACGCCGAGGTCTGGTACGGCAGGGACCTCACCGAGGTTCCCAGGTCAGGCAGTTAAGGCCTACCGGGCCAGCGCCTCGGCGAGTTCGGCGGACGAGGGCGGGTTCGCGCCCGGGCGGGAGACGGTGACGGCGGCGGCCGTCACCGCCTGGGCGAGGCAGCCGGCAAGCGGGGTGCCGGCCGCGCGGGCGTGCAGGAACGCGGCCATGAAGGAGTCCCCGGCGCCGACGGTGTCCGCGACCTGCACCCGGCGGGCCGCGGCCTCCTCCCTGGCCCCGTCCGCGGTGAGCGCGACGGCGCCGGCCGCGCCCAGCGTCACGGCCACGACGGCCGGGCCGAGGCCGAGCCAGCGCAGGGCCACGGACTCCGCGTCCTCGCCGGGGTAGAGCCAGGCCAAGTCCTCGTCGCTGGCCTTGACCACGTGGCTCAGCGCCACGCACCGCTCCACCCGGCGGACGGCCGCGGCCCGATCGCCCATCAGCGCGGGCCGCACGTTCGGGTCGTAGCTGACGCTCGCCCGCCCGCGCAGCCGCTCCACGATCCCCAGCACGGCGTCCGCGCCCGGCAGGGCCACGGCCGCGATCGAGCCCACGTGCACGTACCCGGGCGCGTCCTGGAGCGCGACGGGCCGCAGCGTCCAGCCGATGTCGAAGGCGTACTGCGCGCGCCCGTCACCGTCCAGCTCCACGACGGCCGACGGCGTCCGCGCCACCTCCTCGGCGTGCACCGTCACCCCGGCGCCCTCCAGGTGCGCCCGGATCAGCCGCCCGTGGGCGTCGTCCGCGAGCTCGGTGAGGAGCGAGGCCGCCCGCCCGAGGCGCGCCAGCCCGAACGCGACGTTCGCGGGGCTGCCACCGGGGTGCACCCGGTCCGGCTCGCCGTCGGCGCGGACGACGTCGGCGACGCACTCGCCGATCACCAGGAACTTCGGGGACGTGCTCGTCACGGCGGCCTCCTGGCGGTCCGGCTCGGAAGGGGCGGACCGCCAGCCTACGGGCTGCACGCGGGCATGAAAGTACGGCCGCCGGACCTGGCCAGGTTCTCCGACGGCCGTGGCCCCTCCCGTCAGGGGGTGGAGCTCTTCGACCGTATGACGGACCGCGACGGGGCTGCTACCGCAGTGCTCCGTCCGGGGGACGCGGCCGACCGGCCGTTCTCAGGGGGCGGCGATCGCGCTCAGGATCCTCGTGCGTGCCGCCTTCATCGCGGGGAGCACGGCGGCTGCGAGGCCGGCCAGGGCCGCTCCCGCCAGGACGGCGAGGATCGTCGTCCACGGGATGCTCAGCGCCGTGATGCCGTACAGGGTCAGGACCTGCTGGCCGGTGACGCCCCACGCGACGCCGAGGCCGAGGCCCAGCAGGGCGCCGTGCACGGCGATGAGGACGGACTCCAGGCGAACCATCCGGCCGATCTGGCCGCGTGAGGTGCCGACGGCGCGCAGCAAGCCGATCTCGCGGGTGCGCTCGATCACCGACAGGGCGAGGGTGTTGACCACGCCGAGGACGGCGATGACGATCGCGAGCGCGAGCAGGGCGTAGACCAGGTACAGGACGGTGTCGACCTGGCCGGTGACCTGCTTCTTGTAGTCGGCCTGGCTCTGCACCGTCACCTGCGGGTAGGGCGCGAGGGCCGTCTCCAGGGCCGACTGGACGGCCTGCTGGTCGCCGCCGGGCGCGGTGTTGAGGTAGAGCGCGAAGTCCTGGGCCTCGGGGGCGTACCTGGCGAGGGTGTCGAGGGAGACCTCCCAGCTGCCGCCGTCCTTGCCGGCACCGGCCGGTGGCTTGGCGATCGCGCCGACGGTGAGCGTGCCCACCGCGCCGTTGAGGAAGTGGAGTTCGACCTTCGAGCCGATCGCGAGGTGGTCGGCGTTGGCGGTGGTCTCGTCGACCATCAGCCCGCCCGCCGCCACGTCGGCGGTGGAGCCGGCCACGTACTGCGGCTTGACGGCCCGGTCGACGGTGGCGACGTCGACGCCCGACACCACCAGCTGGAAGCCGTTGAGGTGGGCGACGGCGTAGCGCTGGCGGGTGACGGCCCGGAGGCCGGGCACGGCCCTGACCCGGTCGGTGACCTCGTGGCCGATCGGGGTCGCGCCGTTGCCGGACAGGACGTAGTCGGCGCCGAAGGTGCTGTCGACGTCCCGGTCGACCGAGGTGGTCAGCGAGGCGGCCAGGACGGCGACGGCGCCGACCAGGGACAGGCTGATCATGAGGGCCCCGGCGGTGGCGCCGGTGCGGCGCGGGTTGCGGACGGCGTTGAGGCGGCTCATCCGGCCGACCGCGCCGAACAGGGCCGGGTACGGCGCGCCGAGCGCGTACACCACGATGCGGGAGAGCGCGGGGCCGAGCACCACCAGGGCCACCAGGGAGGCGACGATGCCGCCGCCGAGCAGGGCG
>NZ_JBFBDY010000428.1:0-5448 GCF_040683475.1 Kitasatospora sp. NPDC093558
CTACGGGGAGGTGGGCGCGGCCGGCGAGTTCGGCAGCTCCGACGCCCGCCGGACGCTGCCCTTCGTCGGCGGCGGGCTGCGGGCCGGCTACCAGAGCGGCCGCTTCGACCGCGGCAAGGCCGTCGACATCGGCCTCGACCTCGGCGCCGGGACCCGCCTCGGCGACCCCGACCCGGTGCGCTGGTTCCGGATCGGCGTGGAAGCGGGGATCGCATTCTGATGGAGGTCCTCACGTGACGGCGTTCCCCGAGGCGTTCACCCCGGTCCGCGGCGGGTTCGTGCTGGTCGACCCCGACCGGGGCACCGTGCTGCGCACGATCCCGTTCCAGTACAACCCGGACACGCTCACCCGCACGCTCACCCCGCAGGGCATCGGCAGCGAGCCCGGCGACCGCCTGGAGGTGCTGCGGCTCAAGGGGCCCGCGCACGAGCAGTTCCGGTTCGACGCCGAGTTCGACGCCACCGACGCGCCCGAGAAGTTCCCGGACGGGCTCCACCCGGTGCTCTCCGCCCTGGAGTTGACCATGTACCCCACGGTCGAGCAGCTGCGCCACGAGGACGCGCTGGCGCGGGCCGGCCAGATCGAGGTGGCGCCGATGGAGTCGCCGCTGCTGGTCCTGGTGCTGGGCCCCAAGCGGGTGGTGCCGGTGCGGATCACCGAGTTCACCGTCACCGAGGAGTTCTTCGACCAGGCGCTCAACCCGGTCCGCGCGAAGGTCGGGGTCGGCGTGCGGGTGCTCACGGTGGACGACCTCGGCCACCAGCACCACGGCGGGGTGCTCTACCTGACCTACCAGGGCCGCAAGGAGGGCTTCGCCCAGTCCGTCCGCCACCCGATCTCCGACGTCGGCACCCCGCGCGTCTGACCAACCCCACCAGGAGACAGCCGTGTTCGCCCTCACCAGCCGCTACCGGGCCCTGCCGACCGCCACCCATCGTCTGCCGGACGGGCGCACGGTGACGTACGTCCGGCGGCGCTTCCTGCCGCGCCCGGAGGACCTCACCCCGCTGCGCGAGCACGTCGTCGCGGCGGGCGAGCGGGCGGACCGGATCGCCTTCGCCGAGCTGGGCGACGCCGAGCTCGCCTGGCAGCTCGCGGACGCCAACCGGGCCGACGAGCCGGACGAACTCGCCGTCCCCGGACGGCGCTTGCGCATCACCCTGCCCGCCGCGCCCGGCCCCGGCGCCGCCTCGCTGCTCGTCCCGGGAGCACTCCATGGCTAGGAGCGTCCAACTCCTGTTGCGGATCGGGGACATCGTCACCGCGCCCGCGCCGCAGCCGCTCATGGACGCATTGCAGTCCGTCCAGGTGACGTCGAGCGCCGGGGCCCGCAGCGGCTTCCAGCTCACCTTCGCCGTCAGCAAGAAGTCCGTCATCACGCGGACGCTCCTGCCCGCCGGCCTGCTCGACCCGCCCGCCCGGGTCGTGATCGCCGCGGTCGTCGCCGGCTCCACCGAGGTGCTGATGGACGGCGTCATCACCCGGCACGAGCTCAACCCCGGCGACGCGCCCGGCAGCGGCACGCTCACCGTCACCGGTGAGGACCTCACCCTCCTCATGGACCTGCGCACCGAGCACGCGTGCTACCCGGCCATGCCGCACAACGTCCGGGCGACGCTCGTGCTGCTCAAGTACGCGCTGTACGGGGTCGTGCCGGTCGCCGTCCCGCCCGTCATCCCGACCGTCCCGAACCCGCTCGACCAGATCCCCGTCCAGTCCGCCACCGACCTCGCGTACCTGCGCAGCCTCGGCGAGGAGGTCGGGTACACCTTCTACCTCGTGCCTGGCCCGGCCCCCGGCGTGAGCATCGCCTACTGGGGCCCGGAGGTGCGCATCGGCGTCCCGCAGCCCGCGCTGACCGTCAACTCCGGTGCGGCGGACAACGTCGAGCAGCTGTCCTTCACGTTCGACGGGCTCGCGCGCACCCAGTACACCGTCCGGATCACCGAACCCACCACCAAGATCGGCATCTCGGTGCCCGTCCCCAGCCTCAGCCTCCTCAAGCCGCCGCTGGCCGCCCGCCCGGCCGTCGCCCTGCGCGAGGAGCCGCTCGTCAAGCTCACCGACCGCTCGCTCACCGACGCGATGCTGCGCGCCGTCAGCGTCACGTCCCGGGCCGCCGACGCCGTCACCGGGCAGGGCAAGCTCGACGTCCTGCGGTACGGCCGGGTGCTCGCCACGCGCGGACTCGTCGGCGTGCGCGGCGCGGGCCTCGCCTACGACGGCCTGTACTACGTCAGCAGCGTCACCCACGACATCAAGCGCGGCGAGTACACCCAGAGCTTCTCCCTCGCCCGGGACGGCTTCGTCCCCTTCACCGACCGGGTGGCACCGTGACCGCGCCCAGCGCCAACCAGCAGCCCGACTTCCGCGACCTCTACCGCGGCGTCGTCGTCTCCAACTTCGACCCGCTGCAGCAGAACCGCGTCATGGTCCGGGTCGACGACGTGCTCGGCGGCGACCCGTGCATCTGGGCCGTCCCCCAGTACGCGACCTCGGGGATGCACGTCGTGCCGGCCGTGCAGTCCGGCGTGTGGGTCAAGTTCGAGGACGGCGACGTCAACCGGGCCGTGTGGACCGGGTTCTGGCGCGGCGGGACGATCGAGCAGCCGCCCGTCGCCGCGCTCGTGCCGCCGGAGGTGCCGCAGGTCGTGCTCAGCACCCCGGCCGGCAACTACGTGCTGCTCACCGACGCCAGCGAGCCCACCGGCGGCATCCGGCTCCAACTGCGCGGCGCCGCAGGGCCGTACATCAAGCTCAGCGAGGCCGGGATCGAACTCTCCTGCGGGCCCGGCCTCGCGAGCATCCGGCTCGCCGGCACCGCCGTGATCATCAACAACGGCACGCTCGTCGTGCCGGAATAGCGCTTGGGGGACACCACCATGCCCGGCCTCGCCCTCCACACCGGAGCCACCATGACCTGCCCGCACGGCGGCACCGCGACCATCCTGCCCGCCGGGCCGCCCGGGGCGCTGATCCAGGGGATGCCGGTCGCGACGAGCGCCAACCAGATCGTGGTCGCGGGGTGCGCCGTGACACCGCCGTGCGCGAGCGTGCAGTGGGCGAACGTGTCCTCGGTGCTCGTCAACGGCGCGCCGCTGCTGGTGCAGGCGCCGCCGCCGACCCCACCGCCCGTGCCCGGTGGCGGGGTGTGCATCGGCTCCCCGACTCCCGCTCCGCCCATGGTCCTTGCGATGCAGATCCTCGTCACGGGGCGGTGAGCCATGGACCTCGCCTTCCCCTTCCGCATCGACGCCCGCGGCCGCACCGCCGAAGCCGCCTACCCGGACCACGTGCGCGACATGATCGAGCAGCTCCTGTTCACCACCCCCGGCGAGCGCGTCAACCGCCCCGACTTCGGCTGCGGCCTGCTCGGCCTCGTCTTCGAACCCAACAGCGTCGAACTCGCCGCCGCCCTCCAGGTCTCCGCCGAGGGCGCCCTGCACCGCTGGCTGGGCGACGTCATCGTGGTCGACTCGCTCCGCGTCACCGCCGAGGAGAGCACCCTGCGCATCGAGCTGCGCTACGTGCTCATCGCCACCGGCGAGGTCCGCACCGACGTCTTCGAAGGGAGCGTGCCACGATGACGTGTGCGGACGAACGGCGGCGCGCCAGGCTGCGCGCGTCCGACCTCAACGGCATCGACAGCGTCGACGTCCTCGACGGCTCCCTCGTCGTCGTCCTCTTCGGCAAGGTGCCCGAGGGCCTCACTCCCGCCAACTTCCGCATCGACGGCGGCGAGCGGATCACCGGCATCACCGTCACGGCCGTGCGCCGCCAGGCGGACGCCGAACGGGAGTTGGCCGACCGCCTGGTCCTCGCCGTCGACCGTTCCGGCGACCTCTCCGCCTACCGCCTGAGCATCGTCCGCGCCGACCCGCACGGGCGGCCCGGCACCGACCCGCACCCCGGCTTCGACCCCCGCTACGCGAGCGCCGCGTTCACCTTCCGGCCCGAGTGCGCGACGCTCGACTGCGCCCCGGCCGACAGCTGCCCGCCGACGTACCCGCCCGCGCCCGAGATCGACTACCTCGCGAAGGACTACGCGAGCTTCCGCCAACTCCTCCTCGACCGGCTCTCATTGACCATGCCGGCCTGGACCGAGCGGCACGTCCCCGACCTCGGCCTCACCCTCGTCGAGCTCCTCGCCTACGAGGCCGACCGCCTCTCCTACCGCCAGGACGCCGCCGCCACCGAGGCCTACCTCGACACCGCCCGCCACCGCGTCTCCGTGCGCCGCCACGCCCGGCTCGTCGACTACGCGATGCACGACGGCTGCGCGGCCCGCGCCTGGGTCTGCCTGGAGACCGACGAGGAACTCACGCTTCCCGCCGGGGACTTCCGGTTCGTCACCCTCGCCCCCACCGTCCTGCCCGAGCTCGGCGCCGCGCTGCTCGCCACCGACCTCCAGCGCCGCCACCTGCCGCCGTACCAGGCCTTCGAGCCCGTCCACGCCGAGGACGTGCCGCTGCGCCCCGCCCACAACCTGATCCACCTGTGGACGTGGGGCGACGCCGAGTGCTGCCTCCCGGCCGGCACCACGTCGGCCACCCTCGTCGACGGTTCAGCGGACCGGCGGGCCCTGTGCCTTCGCCCCGGCGACGTCCTCGTCTTCGAGGAGATCCTCGGCGCGAGGACGGGCGCGCCAGCCGACGCGGACCGCAGCCACCGCCAGGCCGTCCGACTCGTCTCCGTCACCGAGGACGTGGACCGGCTCTACAAACAGCCCCTTGTGCAGGTCACTTGGGCCCACGAGGACGCACTGGCCTTCCCGCTCTGCGTCAGCGCGCGCGGCGGCCCGGAGTGCACGGACCTGGAGGTCGGCGTCGCCCGCGGCAACACCGTGCTGGTCGAGCACGGCGCACACATCGACTGGTGCCACCAGCCCGCGGAGACGATCGACGTGCCCGTCCTGCCGCCACAGGAGCCCAGTTGCTCCTCCTGCGGTACCGACGATACCGACGGCCACCCCGCCTACCCGCCGCTGCCCGTCCGCTTCTCCCCCGCGCTGCGCCAGACGCCCGTGACGCAGAGCGCCCCCTTCCCCACCGACGCCGTCATCGCCGCCGCCCAGGCCGCGCGCCTCCTCGGCCTGCCCGACCGCGCCCGCCGGCGCCTCACCGCCATCTGGCACCGCCTGCCCCCGCACGAGGGCCGGCTCACCCCGGCCGAACGCGCCTACCTGGCCCTGCTGTTCGGCGAGGCCGTCCTCCAGCGCCTCCGCGCCGACGACCGCCCGCGCGACGCGCTGCGCACCCTCCTCGCCCGCTTCGACGACCTCCTCTCGGCCAAGCTCGCCCGCTGGCGCGAACTCGTCCGCCGGACGCGGGCCGGCCGGGTGCTCCGGCACGACGCCGAGGGCTGGGAGCTCGGCCAGAGCTGGGGCGAGGACGCCTCGTCCGGGACTCCGTAGATGTCACGCATCTCCAGATGGATCGCCGAGTACT
>NZ_JBFBDY010000429.1:0-5416 GCF_040683475.1 Kitasatospora sp. NPDC093558
TGCATGACCAGCTGGCGGCCCGGGTTGAACGGCGGGTCGTAGTGGAAGTGGCGCTCCTTGGCGAGCGGCAGCTTCACCTTGAGGTCGGTGATGCTCGGGCGCCCGGCAGTCCGGGCAGCCGCCCGGCGGGTGGCCGATCAGCCCGCCGACGATCGCGGCGAGCCCGGCCTGGTAGGGGCGGCGGACCACCCGGACGCCCGCGGCGGCCACGGCGGGCGCCGCGTTCGCCGGGGCGGCGGCGCGCCGGGTCCAGGTGAGCAGCGGGAGGTCGGCGGCGGTGTCCCCGACGGCGAGGGCGGGGACGGCGGCCGGATCGCCGAGCGCCGTCAGCAGGGCGCGCACGCCAATGGCCTTGTCCACGCCGCGCGGGACGAAGTCCGACTGGGCGTCGCCGGGCACGACGGTGAACCGGGGACCGTCCGGCGGCTCGCGCAGCAGCCCGGCGACCGTACGGGCCGGCAGCGCGGTGCGGTGCGGGCCGTCGCCGACGCTCGCGCGGAGGGACCACCGGGCGAACGGGTCCACGAAGACGCCTGGCAGCGCCGAGAGTTGCCGTCGCAGGCCGGTGGTGTCCGCATCGCTGACGGGGAAGGTGGTCCCCGTCGCGGCGTCGAACGCCACCGCCCCGTACTCGGCGACGCCGCCGGCCAGGCGGTAGGCCGCGCAGCGGTCCCGGACCTCGGGCAGCGAACGGCCGGTGGCGAGCAGCACCCGGTAGCCGTGGGCGCGTAGGGCCCGCAGCGCGAGCATGCCCTGCGGCGAGGACGCGGGGAACCCGAGGACGTCCGACTCCAGCACCCCGTCGACGTCCAGGACGCACCAGGGCCCCTGCGGGTCGGTGTCGAGGTCGGCCAGGTACGCGGCGGCCAGGAAGCGCTGGACGGTGGCGGCCTGCGCCCGCCGCTCGTGGGCGCGGACGAGGGGCGCCCGGGCCGGGTCGGCCGTCCGGGCCAGCCGGGCCGCGTCCCAGTTCCGGACCAGCCGGAGCAGGCACCAGCGCGCCGGGTCGATCCGGCGGCCGGTCAACTGCTCGTACGCGGCGAGCAGTTCGGCCTCCCGCGCGGGGTCGGGCGGCAGGGGGGACGCGGCGGCGAGGTCGAAGGCCGCGTCGTAGGTCGCGAGGTCGAGGTTGCTGAACGCGCCGTCGGCGCAGCCGGTCCTCGTCCAGCCGCCGGCGCCGTCGTGGGCCCAGCGCCCGTCGCCGGTGCGGCCGTCGACGACGCAGGGCCGCGCCGCGGCCAGCAGGGACCGGGCCAGCGGGTGCAGCAGAGCGGGGCGCAGGACCGGGTCGAGACGCCCGCCGCCGGGGGCCAGGATGCGCGCCGCGACCTCCCACACCGGCTGGCGTCCGGCGAGCCGCAGGCTCCGGTCGGCGGGCACCGCGAGGCGCCGCTGGCGGGCCGCGACGTACCGTGCGACCTCGGCCGGGCCGGGACGGGTGTCACCGGTGTCGGGGGCCGGGCCCGGTGCGGGTGCCGGTTCGCCGGGCGGGCGGGTGCGCAGCAGGACGCCGTCCGCGAAGCCGTGGACCTCGGGCACCAGGCCGTCCAGCGCCCGCGCGACGGTCACGGCCTGCCGGCCGAGGTAGCCCACCCCCGCCCACTGGGCGACGAGCGGCAGGGCGCGCTCGGGGCCGTCGGCGTCCAGGACATGCGCGGTGAGGGGGACCGCGAGGTGCGACCAGCGGGAGAGCGGGCCCGCCGCGCCGACCGTCACCCTCGCGCCCGGGAGCAGCCCGGGCAGCAGGCTCGTGAGCGCCGCCGCCCCCAGCCGGCGGCGGACCTCCCAGTCCCCGCCGGGCAGCACGACGCACGGGTAGCGCCGCAGGACGTCCGGCACCGGGCCGTCGTCCTCGAAGGTCGCGAACACGGGGACCACGGCGTCGGCGGGGAAGCCCGTGCGCTCGGCCGCGGCGGCGACGGCGGCGAGCGACCCGCCGGTGGCGGGCGGATCGTCGAGGACGAGGACCGCTCCCGCGCCGTCACGGACCGCGCGGACCACCGCCGCCCGTCCGGGCAGCAGCGCCAGCCCGGGCCGGGTGGTCCCGACCACCACCGACCGGTGGCCGAGCCGTCGCAGGGCCGCGCCGGCCAGCGGGGCCAGGTAGCTGCCCGAGGTGCGCACCCCCAGGACCAGGAGCGGCCCGCGCCGGGTGCCGTGCGCCGCGGTGAAGCGGCGCGCCAGCTCGACGACGTCCGCCGGGTGCTGGTCGAAGCTGCGGAAGCAGGACGGCGGGCGCAGGAACTCCGTGCCGAGCAGCGCCCCGGCGCCGGGCAGGACGGCGAGCCGGGCGGCGAGCCGGGTGGCGGCCTCGCGGACGGCCGGGAGGAGGTCGTCGGGGCCCGGGGTGTCGCCGAGGAGGCCGTCGACCACCGAGGCGGCGAGCCGGTCGCGCAGCGTGGCCATGTCGTCGCCCCAGCGCCGCAGGCCGCGGCCGGGGAGGACCCTGCCGAACGTCCCGGCGGACAGCGCGATGCCGAGGCGTGCGGTGCGCAGCGCGGAGCGCGCCGCGGGCCCGCGCGCCCCCGAGTCCAGGTGGTCCACCAGGCGCCGGGCGCCCCAGGAGGCGCCCTGGAGCCGGTCCTCGACGATCTGGCAGATCCCTGCGCTCAGGAGGAAGGCGTCGAGCGAACGGGACGTGACAAGGTGAGGGGTGGTGCGGTGGGACTCTTCGACGGTGGTGACCAGCCGGGCCGTCAGCTCGGTTGCGTCCAGGTACAGATCGACGGTGCGGGACGGCTCGTCGGAGCCGGAGCGCGGTGAGGACGGGCGGCTGGAGTGTTCCGCCGTGGAGAGTGCCGCCGGGGCCTGCGCGTCACTCATCGTCGGACTCCCGGAGTGGCTGGAATCCTCGTCTCCGGCGTGCGTCACCGGTGTGCGTCACCGAAGTGTCAGCGGTACTGTCTCCCATCCTCGGCCCGCCGGTCACCTTCAGTCAATACAGCGACGGATAGCGGGCCTTTTGCCCCGGAAAATGCGCATCTCCAGTGACACGGAGTAGTCGAATCGCGGAGAGTTGACGCATTGTCGGGGCCGCGTGACGGAGCTGCCCCCCGGTTTCCGTCGGTTTCCGCACCGATTTGCCGCCGCCCTCCCGGACGGCCAGGCTGGACGTCATGATCCGTGCGGACGTCCGCGGCGCCGGCCGGCGCCGCCGGGTGCGCGTGGCCGCCGGTGCGGCCGCGGTCTGCGCGCTGCTGCTGGCGGGGTGCGCGGGCTCGGGCGGCGGCCCGTCCCCGCACGGTCCTTCGGGGCACGGTCCTTCGGGCCAGACAGGCAGCGCGGGCCCTTCGGTGCCCGTGCCCCGGCCCGACCACGTCGTGGTGGTCGTCGAGGAGAACAAGTCCTTCTCCGACGTCATCGGCAACACCTCCGACGCGCCGTTCATCAACGCGCTGGCCGCGCAGGGCGCGTCCTTCACGCAGTCGTTCGCCGTCGCCCACCCCAGCCAGCCCAACTACCTGGCGCTGTTCTCCGGTTCCGTCCAGGGCGTCACCGACGACGCGTGCCCGAAGTCCTTCGACGCCCCCAACCTCGGCTCCGCCCTGCTCGCCGCCGGCCTGACCTTCACCGGCTACTCCGAGGACCTCCCGGCCCCCGGCGACACCGGCTGCGCCGACGGCGGGTACGCCCGCAAGCACAACCCATGGGTGGACTTCGCAGCCCTGCCCGCCGCCGTCAACCAGCCCTTCTCGGCCTTCCCCGGCGACTACGCGGCCCTGCCGGCGCTCTCCTTCGTCGTGCCGAACCTGGCCCACGACATGCACGACGGCTCCGTGCGGGACGGCGACGCCTGGCTGCGGGACCACCTGGGCGGCTACGCGGACTGGGCGCGCGGCCACAACAGCCTCCTGGTGGTCACCTGGGACGAGGACGACAACGACCAGGGCAACCGGATCCCGACCCTCGTCGTCGGCCCGCAGGTGACCCCCGGGAGCTACGACGAGCGGATCGACCACTACCGGCTGCTGCGCACCCTGGAGGACGCCTTCGGCCTGCCGCCGAGCGGCGCGGCGGCGGGCGCCGCGCCCATCGGGGACATCTGGCGGACCCAGCCCTGACCGGGCCCGGCTTCCGAGGATGCGCGCGCCGTCCGGCGGTGGAACGCTGATCGGGCAAGGAGGTGGGTGCGCCATGGATCACCGCCGCCGCGGGCCGCGGTACGCCGTCCCGGCCGCGGCGCTCGCCCTCCTGCTGACCGCCCTCGCCGGCTGCTCGGGCGGGGGCGGCGGGCCCAGTACGGCGAGCTCCGCGGGTTCGGCCACGAGATCCATCGAACCCCTGCGCCCCGTCCTGCCGGTCGGCATCTCGGGCGACTGGCACCTGATCTTCCGCGACGAGTTCGACGGCACCGCCCTGGACAGCGGCAAGTGGTCCGTCGGCAACCCGTACGTCGACCCGGAGCGGATCAACGCGCCGGTGGGCGACAAGGAGCTCGACTGCTACGACGCCGACCAGGTCGCGGTGCGCGACGGCCTGCTGCACATCACCGCCGTGCAGCGGCAGCAGAGCTGCGGTGGCAAGTCCCTCCCGTTCGTCTCCGGCATGGTCAACACCAGGGACAAGTTCTCCTTCGCCTTCGGCGCGCTGGAGGCCCGGGTCTACGTCCCCGCCGCCGCCGACGGGTCGGTCGCCAACTGGCCCGCCTTCTGGGCCGTCGGGGCCGACTGGCCGAGCGGCGGGGAGAACGACGTCATGGAGGGGCTGCACGGCAAGATCTGCTCGTACTTCAACTCCGCGACGGCGTCGACCGGCAACTGCGCCGGCGGCGACCTCACCGGCTGGCACGTCTTCGGCGCCGAGTGGCGGGACGGCCACGTCGACTACTACCGGGACGGCGTCTACGCGTTCACCCTCAGCGAGGGCGTCACCTCCGCCCCCATGTGGCTCATGATCGACAACGCCGTCCAGCCGACGATCGGCGGCCTCACGTCCGTCCCGGCCACCCTGCTGGTCGACTACGTCCGGGTCTGGCAGCGGTAGTTCAGCCGAGCCCGGTCCGTCTCCGGTGCGTAACGGCTTGGCCACAGGCGTCCCCGAAAGCGGTCGAAACCGGGAACGCCCAGGTCGTCCACGCGACATGATGATGCGTCACGCGGGCGGTGGAGGGGAGAACGACAGGATGGCCGACGGCACGCCGACGGATGCGGTCCCGCCGACGCGGGTGGACCGGTGGGCCCGGATCCGCGGCGACCGGTCCCGCAACCCGGACCTCCCGCCCTCGCGGCTCCGGCGGCTGCGCGCCCACCCCGAAGCACCGACGCGCGTCCGCACCGACCCGGAGGCGCCGACCAGGGTCGACCCGGAGGCGCCGACCAGGGTCAAGCCGGGTGCCGCCGCCACCCCGCCCACCGAGAACCGCCGCGCGGCCCCCTCGCGCGGCGGGCACTTCGGGGGTGCCTTCCCCGCGGCCCTG
>NZ_JBFBDY010000430.1:0-5410 GCF_040683475.1 Kitasatospora sp. NPDC093558
CCGTGCTCGATCGAGCGGGCGGCGTGGGCGAGCGCGTCCAGGCCGCCGGCCTCGTCGCTGGCGACGACGCCGCACGGGCCCTTGTAGCCGCCGCGGATCGAGATCTGTCCGGTGCTGGCCGCGTAGAACCAGGCGATGGACTGGTAGGGGCCGACGAACCGGGGCCCCTGGCCCCAGAGCTGCTGGAGCTCGCGCTGGCCGAACTCGCCGCCGCCGGAGCCGGCCGCGGTCACCACGCCGACGGCGTAGGGCCGTTCGGGGTCCGGCGTGAAGCGGGCGTCGGCCACCGCGAGGTCGGCGGCGGCCATCGCGTAGTGCGTGAAGCGGTCGGTCTGCACCAGGAAGCGGCTGTCGATCACGGTCTGCGGGTCGAAGTCCCGCACCTGTCCGGCGACGCGCAGCGGCAGCTCGGTGCAGCCCTCGCGGGATATCCGGTCGAGGACGCTCACGCCCTGCCTGGTGGCCTTCCAGAAGGCGTCGGCCCCGACACCGTTCGGTGCCACCACGCCGATGCCGGTGACCACCGCCCGGCGGCCCTGCTGACGTGACGTCATGGATCTCACCCCGTTCTTTTGAGCACGACGGCGGACTGGAATCCGCCGAATCCGCTGCCGACCGAGAGGATGTGGCTCAGTGGCAGCTCGCGCGCGGTGCGCGGCACGTAGTCGAGGTCGCACTCCGGGTCCGGAGTCTCGTAGTTGGCGGTCGGCGGCACGACGCCGTGGGCGAGCGCCAGGGTGCAGGCGACGACCTCGATGGCGCCGATCGCGCCGAGCGAGTGCCCGACCATCGACTTGATCGAGCTCATCGGCGTGCGGTAGGCGTGCGCGCCGAGCGAGCGCTTGACGGCGGCGGTCTCGTGCCGGTCGTTCTGCTTGGTGCCCGAGCCGTGCGCGTTGACGTAGTCGACGTCGGTGGCACGCACCCGGGCGTGGGCGAGCGCGTCGTCGATCGCCCGGGACATCTCCAGCCCCTCCTGGGTGAGGCCGGTCATGTGGTAGGCGTTGCCGTAGGTGGCGAAGCCGCCGACCTCGCCGTAGATCCGGGCGCCGCGGCGGCGGGCGTGCTCCAGCTCCTCCAGTACCAGGACGGCGCCGCCCTCGCCGAGGACGAAGCCGTCCCGGTGGGCGTCGAAGGGGCGGGAGGCGTGCGCCGGGTCGTCGTTGCGCTCGCTGGTGGCCTTGATGGCGTCGAAGCAGGCGACGGTGATCGGCGAGATCGGGGAGTCGGAGGCGCCGGCGACGCAGATGTCGGCGCGTCCCTCCTCGACGGCCCGGAAGCCGTAGCCGATCGCGTCGAGGCCGGAGGTGCAGCCGGTGGAGACGGTCTGCACCGGGCCGTGCGCGCCGACCCGTTCGGCGACCGCGGAGGCCAGCGTGCTGGGCGCGAACGCCCGGTGCAGCTGCGGCTCGGCCTGGCGGTGGTCGACGTCCCAGCGGGCGCCGGCCGAGCTGACCAGGGCGTAGTCGTGCTCCAGCCGGGTGGTGCCGCCGACGGCGGTGCCGAGCGAGACGGCGATCCGCCACGGGTCCTCGACGGCGAGGTCCAGGCCCGCGTCGGCGATCGCCTCGCCGGCCGCGACCATCGCGAACTGCACGTAGCGGTCGGCGCGTTGGACGTCCGCGGGGCCCAGCCCGTGCGCCGCCGGGTCGAAGTCGCACTCGGCGGCGATCCGGGAGCGGAACCCGGTGGGGTCGAAGAGCGTGATGCCCCGGGTGGCGGTGCGGCCGGAGGTGAGGAGGTCCCAGAAGGCCGGGACCCCGACCCCGCCGGGCGCCACCACGCCGATCCCGGTGACGGCGACCCGCCGGGTCACGAGGCCACCTTGGCGTGTTCCGGCGGGCCCGAGGTCGCGGACTCCTCGGTGCTCACGTGGCCGAGGTCGGGGCGCGGGGCGAGCGGGCCGCAGTGGAAGACCATCCGGGCCTCGGTGTCGCCGACGTTGCGGAAGCGGTGGCGCATGTTGATCGGGATCATCAGGCCCTGGTCGGGCTTGAGCGAGCGGGTCTCCCCGTCCAGGTCCACCTCCAGGTCGCCGCAGACGACGAACACGAACTCCTCGGAGTACGGGTGGTAGTGCTCGGCGATCTTCTCCCCGGGCCGGACGATGGCCAGGCCCATGAAGCCGCTGGTCGCCCCGCAGCTGGTCGGGGTGAGCATGGTGCGCAGCTCGGCGCCGTGGCGGCGGTTCTCCGGAGCCTCGGCGGCGTCGACGATCCGTGGGTACTGCGTGGACATGGTGTTCCTCCGGGTTGGGTGGCGGGGCCGGGTGTCGGAGCGTCAGTTCGGCTGCGAGCTGCGGTCGGTGATCGGCGTCATGTGGCGGGCGGCGAGGAACGCGCGCAGGCCGGTGACGCTGCGCAGGTCGCCCTCGGGGCCGAGGTCGAGCAGCTTGGCGAGCGCCGCGGCCTCCGCGTCGCCGGCCACGCCGAGCGCGGCGGCCGGGTCGGCCTCGGCGGGCACCCGCAGGTCCACCAGGCGCACGACGACGTCGTCGCGCCGGAACACGGTGCTCGCCGCGACCGGGCCGGTCGGGTCGGCGGTGGCGAGGTCGTCGTGGTCGGCCAGCAGGTCGGTGACGGCCTGGCCGTGGCCCGGGCGGACCGGGTAGAGGACGGCGTGCCGGTGCAGCCGCCCGGACGAGGGCGCGGTGGCGATCGCCTGCTCCTTGGCGGGCAGCGCGGCGCGGGCGAAGAAGGCGCGCGCGGACTGCGGGTCGCCGAGCTGCCTGGCCTCCTCCAGGTACGGGTTGATGGCCTCCTCGACGGCCCGCACCTCGGGCTGCATCGCGACGTGGCGCAGCGCGTCACCGAGGCTGCCGGTCACCTCGACGGCCCGCACGACCCGGTTGCCGTGCATGAACAGCGAGGTGCGGCGCAGCCGGGTGTGCTCGTCCACGTCGGCCTTCGGGGAGGTGTAGCCGGCCAGGATCCGGGCCACCTCGGGCTCGCTGCCGGGCTTGACCGTGAAGGTCAGGGCGTGGCGGACCACGCCGTCGGGGCCGGGCTCGGCCTTCGGCGGGCCGACGTGCCCGGCGGGCTCGGTGCGCGGCAGGCCGGGCGGCACGTCCATCGGGGCCCGGGTGCCGGTGGCGCCGCCGGAGGCGGAGGTCTCGCGCAGGACGACGTAGCGCATCGAGCGGAAGTTGTCGCTGACGCATCCGTGCATGGGCTTGACCATCTCCCGGTGGGCGTCGCTGTCGACCCACTGCAGGAAGGTCTCCTGGTCCTCCCACTCGCTGGTGATCAGCCACTGCCGGGGGTCGTTGATCGACTGGCAGAGCTGGTCGCTGACGTGGCCGGGGACCGCGGCCACCTCGTGGCGCAGCTGCTCGTAGACGTCCATGAAGCGCTGCTGCGCGCCGTCCTGGATCTCCAGCATCAGGACGACCCGCAGCCGGGTCTCGGACTCGGCGTGCTGCGGCGCCTGCGGTTCGGACAGAGTTGTCATGATCCACTTTCTGCTCTGGGCCGCACGCTGTGGGCCTGACGTGGGCCGCGTCCGGCGGGGCGCTCCCGGCCTGGGAGGGCGGTGCGATGGCGGTCGGCCCGGGCGGTCGGCGCCAGGCCTGAGGTCGATCGTGCGCGGCGCGTCCGGGGGTGCGCGAGATTTGCGGGCCATCCGGGCGAAGGGGCGGCACAAGGCGGCCCCGGCGGGGGATGGAAGACCGGGGCGGCCGCCGCTGCGGGCCCCTTCGAGGGCGGTGCCGGGCCCATCTGCCGGGCCGCGGAATCCCCGTACAGGGTGGAGCAATTGATGAATCCGAAGGTTGACGACCGGGTGCCGGTCCTGATCGTGGGCGGCTCGCTGGTCGGGCTGTCGGTCTCGCTCTTCCTCGGCCGACTGGGTGTCAGACACCTCCTGGTCGAGAAGCACACCGACACCTCGCATCACCCGCGTGGCCGAGGCAACAACGTCCGCACGATGGAGCTGTACCGGGTGGCCGGGATCGAGCCGGCGATCCGCGAGGCGGCCTCGGTGCTCGCCCCGAACCACGGCATCCTCCAGGCGCCCTCGCTGACCGGCGCCGAGCAGGAATGGCTGTTCCGGGAGATCGACCCGGGCGGGCGGCTGGCCCGCTTCAGCCCCAGCTCGTGGTGCCTGTGCAGCCAGAACGACCTGGAGCCGGTGCTGCTGCGCGCGGCCCGCGACCTCGGCGGCGACGTCCGCTTCGGCACCGAGCTGCTCTCCTTCGAGGAGGACGCCGACGGTGTCACCTCGGTGCTGCGCAGCCGGGAGACCGGCGAGGAGCGGCTGGTGCGCTCGGAGTACCTGGTGGCGGCGGACGGCCCGCGCAGCCCGGTGCGGGAGCGGCTCGGCATCGGGCAGAGCGGCAAGGGCGAGCTGTTCCACAACGTGAGCATCACGTTCCGGGCCAAGCGGCTGGCCGAGGCCGTCGGCGACCGGCACTTCATCGCCTGCTACCTCACCAACCCGGAGGCGGACGGCGCGCTGCTGCCGGTGGACAACCGGGAGGAGTGGGTCTTCCACGCGCCGTGGCACCCCGAGCACGGCGAGCCGCTGGAGGCGTTCACCGACGAGCGGTGCGTGCGGCACATCCGCACCGCCGTCGGGATGCCGGAGCTGGACGTCGAGGTGACGGGCCGGGCGCCGTGGCACGCGGCCGAGCGGGTCGCCGGGAGCTACGGCACCGGGCGGGTCTTCCTCGCCGGGGACTCGGCGCACGAGATGTCGCCGACCGGCGCGTTCGGCTCCAACACCGGCATCCAGGACGCGCACAACCTGGCCTGGAAGCTGGCCGCCGTGCTGTGCGGCTGGGCCGGGCCCGGCCTGCTGGAGACGTACGGGCAGGAGCGCCGGCCGGTGGCGCGGGTGACCAGTGAGCGGGCCTCGGCGCGCTCGGCCGAGCACAGCCACCCCGGGTACGCGGTCGTGCCGGGGGTCGGGCGGCAGGCCGGGGTGCTGGCGGTGGCGCTCGGCTACCGCTACCCGCGGGGCGCGGTGGTCGGGACGGACCCGGCGGGCGAGGTCGTCCCCGAGACGTTCGAGTCGGCGGGCGAGCCGGGCAGCCGGGCGCCGCACCAGTGGCTGGTGTGCGCGGGCGTGCGGCTGTCCACGCTGGACCTGTACGAGCAGGCGATGGTGCTGCTCACCGGACCCGGCGGCGAGGCCTGGCGCGCGGGGGCCCGGCGGGCGGCGGACGCGCTGGCCGTCCCGATGGACGCCTACCGGATCGGCGACGACGCGGAGGACGACCTGGCGCCGGAGCCGGGCACGGACTTCGCCGAGCTGCACGGCATCGGCCCGGACGGCGCGGTGCTGGTGCGCCCGGACGGCTTCGTCGCGTGGCGCTCGCCGGGCGCGGTCGAGGACCCGGAGGCGGCGGTGGCGGCGGCGCTGAAGGCGGTGCTCGGCCTCTGACACACGTCGGCCTCCTCTGACGCACGCG
>NZ_JBFBDY010000431.1:0-5363 GCF_040683475.1 Kitasatospora sp. NPDC093558
GTGCCCGCCGGGGCCGGGTCGCGCGCCGCCGAGCCCTCCGGGCCCGCGCCCGAGTGGCTCGCCCACGCCCGGACCCCGGCCGCCCGCCTCGCCATCGAGCGCTGGCTGGCCGACCACCCGGCCCGGCTGCCGGTGGTCCGCACCGGCCCCTCGGCCGGGCAGCCCGCCCCGCCCGCGCACCGCACCGCCGAGCGCCGGGCCGCCCCGGTCGCGGTGGCCGGGCGGCCGGGGGCGCCGGTGCGGCTGGCCCGGTGCTGCACGCCGGTGCCGCCGGACGAGGTGACCGGTTACCCGATCCGCGGCGGCGCCGTCGCCGTGCACCGCGCGGCCTGTCCGGCGGGGGAGCGGATGCGGACGGCCGGGCGCGGCACGCTGGAGGTCCGCTGGCAGGCGGACGGCACCCCGGCCGACGGCTACCGGGCCACCCTGCGGGCCGAGGCGCTGAACCGGCCGCGACTCCTCGCCGACCTGACCGCGGCGATCTCCGCGGAGGACGTCGGCATCGTCTCGGCCGACGTCGAGCCGCCGCAGGAGCTGCGGGTCCGGCACACCTACACCGTCGAGCTGCCCGCCCCGGACGCGCTGCCCGGGCTGATGCGGGCCATGCTCAGGGTCTCGGGCGTCTACGACGTGAGCCGCCCGCACGCCCCCGGGGGCGGCGGCCCCGACGGAAATGGGGGTGACCGGCCCGCACCGGGCGTGGGACCATCGAGGGGAATGCGCGGCCGGTCCACGGCGTTCACCGGGCACAGGAGCTCCGGTGCCGCCCACGGGCCGTCGCCTCAGCCACCCACCGACCAAAGGACAGAATGACCTCCACGTTCGACACCCGCGACCACGCCGACGCCCCGCGCCGCCTCGACGGTCGGCGGGCGGAAGCCCTCATGGACGAGGACCTCGCAGGCATCGACGAGGACCTCGGCCAGCACTACGACGGCGACCAGTACGACCGCAGCGAGCGCGCCGCGCTGCGTCGTGTCGCCGGCCTCTCCACCGAGCTCCAGGACGTCACCGAGGTCGAGTACCGCCAGCTCCGCCTGGAGCGCGTGGTGCTCGTCGGCGTCTGGACCGACGGGACGCTCGAGGAGGCGGAGAACTCGATGGCCGAGCTCGCCGCGCTCGCCGAGACCGCCGGCTCCGAGGTGCTGGACGGTGTGATCCAGCGCCGCGACAAGCCCGACGCCGCCACCTACATCGGCTCCGGCAAGGCGAAGGAGCTGCGCGACATCGTTGCGGCGACCGGCGCCGACACCGTGGTCTGCGACGGTGAGCTCACCCCCGGCCAGCTGATCCAGCTGGAGGACGTGGTCAAGGTCAAGGTCGTCGACCGGACGGCCCTGATCCTCGACATCTTCGCCCAGCACGCAAAGTCCCGCGAGGGCAAGGCGCAGGTCTCGCTCGCGCAGATGCAGTACATGCTGCCGCGCCTGCGCGGCTGGGGTCAGTCGCTCTCCCGGCAGATGGGTGGTGGTGGCTCCGGCTCGTCCGGCGGCGGCATGGCCACCCGTGGTCCCGGTGAGACCAAGATCGAGACCGACCGGCGCCGGATCCGCGAGAAGATGGCGAAGCTCCGCAGGGAGATCGCCGACATGAAGAAGGGCCGCGACACCAAGCGCCAGGAGCGCAAGCGCCACCAGGTGCCGTCCGTGGCCATCGCCGGGTACACCAACGCCGGCAAGTCCTCCCTGCTCAACCGGCTCACCGGCGCGGGCGTCCTGGTGGAGAACGCGCTGTTCGCCACCCTGGACCCGACCGTGCGCCGGGCGCAGACGCCCAGCGGGCGGGTCTACACGCTGGCCGACACCGTCGGCTTCGTCCGGCACCTGCCGCACCACCTGGTCGAGGCGTTCCGCTCGACCATGGAGGAGGTCGCCGACGCGGACCTCATCCTGCACGTGGTGGACGGCTCGCACCCCGAGCCGGAGACGCAGCTGGCCGCCGTCCGCGAGGTCATCGTCTCGGTGGACGCGCAGAACGTCCCCGAGATCGTGGTGATCAACAAGGCGGACGCCGCCGATCCGCACGTGCTGCAGCGCCTGCTGCGCCGCGAGCCGCACGCCATCGTGGTGTCGGCCCGCAGCGGCGCGGGCATCGAGGAGCTGCTGAAGCTCATCGACGACGAGCTGCCGCGCCCGGCCGTCGAGGTGCGGGCCCTGGTGCCCTACACCCAGGGCGGGCTGGTCTCCCGGGTGCACGCGGAGGGTGAGCTGCTCTCCACCGAGCACACCGGCGAGGGCACGCTGCTGCACGCCAAGGTGCCGGTCGAGCTGGCTGCCGAGCTGGAGCGCTACGCGGTGGCGCTGCGGGGCTGATCCGCTCGTCGCGAGGCCCCTGGACAGGTGCTGTCCGGGGGCCTTCGCACGCCCGTCGGCGTCATCGGACGTTCTTGCTGAAGTACTCGAAGGCCTGCTTCGCCTGGTCCTGGAGCGCGGGGCCGGCCAGGTACCCGGCCGGGTTGCGGCTGCCGGTCGCGTTGACGCTGATCAGGTTGGGCTTGCCGTCCTTGACGATGAACCAGCCGCCGCCGCCCGCCCCGCCGGTCATGGTGCAGCCGATCGCGTACATCGGCGGGCGGGCCCGGTCGAAGGACGGCCTGGCCGGCGCGGCCGGCGCGTCGCAGTGGTCGAGCTCCATGCCGTCGAACGGCTTCTCGGCGGGGTAGCCGTAGGAGATGGCCGAGGTGATCTGCTCGCGCGGGGCGTTGAACCAGACCGGGACGGAGCCGCCGACCGTCTCCTCCAGCGACCGGCCGGAGCCGTCCTCGTCGCGTACCCGGATGATCCCGTAGTCGTACTGGCTGTGGGCGCCGCTGCCACTCTCCTTGACCCAGGTCGGCGAGACCAGCGCGCGCACCGCCGTCCACTGTCCGTACGGGGCCACCTGCTGGTCGGTGTAGGGCTTCCCGCGGGCGGCCTGGCCGTCGCGGTTGAAGCCGGGCACGAAGGTGATGTTCCGCAGCCAGGTGCCGCCCTTGCCCTCGTGCAGGCAGTGCGCGGCGGTGTAGACGAGGTTGCTGCGGCCCGGGTTGGCCGGGTCGGAGACCACGGTGCCGGAGCAGGCGGCGTCGCCCTCGGGTGCCGTCACGAAGAGCCTGCCGACGACGGCCGCGGCCGGGCCGTACGGGTGCGGCTGCGCCTGGGCCGGCACGGCGGCCGGGGGAGCGTCCTGCGGGGTGTCGCCCTGGGCCGCGGCGCGCGGGGCCTCCGGGACGGACCGGCCCTTGGTGGCCTCCATCCTGGCGCGCGACCAGGAGCCCGGGGGCACCTCGTTGCCGAAGGCGCTGTCGGCGACGAAGCGGGCCCAGTCCTCGACCTTCCAGCCCGCCAGGTCGCCGGGGCCGGTCGGCGGCGCCGGCCTGGCGAGGGTGGCCGGGGCGCCCGCGCCGCCGCCGGCGCGGTCGGGCCCGCAGGCGGTCGCGGTCAGCGTGAGCGCGGCGAGCACCGCGGCGCCGGCCAGTGCGGCCCGGCGCCGCGGCGCGCGTCCGCGGGTGGTGTGCGGCACGGTGCATCGTCCCCGGCTGTGAGGTGAACGCGGTTACTGCTTCCTGGAGATCCAGTCCAGGGCGTTCTTGGCGACCGTCTCCAGGTACGGGCCGCTCAGCGAGGTGTGCTGCTGGGTGCCGATCGACGTGTTGCTGACCAGGGCCGTCCTCCCGTCCGGCATGGTGGCGAACCAGCCGCCGCCGCTGGCGCCCTGGGTCATGTTGCAGCCGATGGTGAGCATCGACGGCCGCAACGCGTCGAACGACAGTCGGGTCGGCTTGCCGCCGTCGCACTTGTACAACTCCTGGCCGTCGAACGGCTTGTAGAGCGGGTAGCCGACGGCCGAGACGGAGAGCTTGTCGCGCGGCGCGTCGAACCAGACCGGGACGGCCGAACCGACCGTCTCCTCCAGCGACTTGCCGGTGTCGTTCTGGCTGTGCACGCGCATGATGGCGAAGTCGTACTGGCTGGCGGCGTCCCCGGTGCCGCCGCCCTCGACCACCCACTGCGGCGAGGTGGTGACCTGGTCGGCCCACCACGTGCCGAGCGGGGCCAGCTCGGACAGCGGGGCCTTCTTGCCGCCGCTGGAGGCGCCCGAGTTGTTGTAGGCGGGCACGAACACGAGGTCCTTGTAGTAGTTGCCGCCCTTGCCCTCGTGCACGCAGTGGCCGGCCGTCCAGACCAGGTTGCTCTTGCCCGGGTGCTGCGGGTCGGTGATGACCGTCGCCGAGCAGTTGCCCCGGCCGCCCTGGGCGCTGAAGAACACCTTGCCGGAGGGCTGCTTGGTGTACGGGCGGGGCATCGCCACGGCGTTGACCACCGGCGGCTCGGGGTCCGTCCCGCCGTCGTCGGAGGCCGGCTTGGCGGTGGGCGGGGCCGGCTCGGCCGGCTTGGAGTCGCCCATCTTGTCCGGGTTCCAGAAGTCCTTCACGACCGGGTTGTTGAAGACGTGCTTGGACGCCCAGTTGTCCCAGTCCTCGAACTTCCACTTCTTCAGGTCGTCCCAGCTCTTGGGCAGGCCCTCCAGCAGGCTGGTCGGGATGCCCGAGGGCAGGGTGATCCCGCCGATCACGCCCCCGCCGCCCGGGGCCGGGCCGCTCGCGGAGGCGGGCGGCGGTGCGGGGGTGCTCGTGCCGTCGGCCGAGGACGGGCCGTCCGGGCCGCAGGCGCTCACGGCGAACAGGGTGCCGGCGGCGAGGACGGCCGCGGCGGCGGACCGGTGGATCGATGGCATCTGTGCGCTTCCCCCTGTGGATCGGTGCGCGAACGGGACGGTGGTTCGTGGACGCGACGGGCCGGTGTAGGAGTCTTCCACTGGTCCGGAGGACGACACCGGGCGCCCCCGGGTTGCGGCGCCCGAGCGGTGGTCACCGATCCGTGACGAAGCCTCCACAGGAGCCGCCGGTACAACCGGGCCTTCCTCCCCGGCGGTGAACAATCACCGATCTTCACCCGGACGAGTGAGCCGTCCTTGTGATCACCCGTCAGGGATAGGTAACCCTTACCTGACGCGACGGTGCGAGCGCCCGCCGAACCCCCCTCCGCCATCCGCGCGCGTCCGCACCCACGCGTCCCGAGGAGCACCCTTGAGCACCGCCGCCCTGACCGGAGCCCCGCCCGAACCGCTGCCGCCCGCGGACCGGCCGGCCGGGCCTGACCCGCTGCTGCACCCCGACCCCGCCGTCGCCGCCGAACAGGCCGCCGTGGAGGCCCTGCTGCGCTGCTGGACGCGCGAGACCGGCGCCCGTCCCGGCCCGGACGGCCGGCTGCGGATCGCCGTGCTCGGCGGCGCCGCGCGGCTCTCCGCGCCCGTCCGCCACTGGTCGCCCGGCGGCTGGCACCGCTTCGGCCCGGCCCGCCTCGGCGCAGGTGACGGCGCCC
>NZ_JBFBDY010000432.1:0-5347 GCF_040683475.1 Kitasatospora sp. NPDC093558
ACGGACGCTTCCTTCGAGCCGCCTTCCAGCGGGCCCTCCGGGCGCTTCGTTCTTTCGTGTTTCCAGCTTACCAGATGTTTTCCGCTCCGTTTTCCCGGAGTTTCTTTCATCCGATTCCCGCTGGCGGGATTTCCTGCAACTTCGCTCCGAAGCTTATCAAAGCTTTCGTAGTGCTCGGTTCGCGGGATTTGCTTCGTCGGAGGGCGCGCATTTCGTGAAACGCGCTCGCCTCGATTCGGCGGTGTCGTAGACACTAACGCCCGGGCCCGACCGTTGTCCAGTCAGTCCCAACCGTTCAAACCTACTAGCCCGCCCCTACCACGTCAATGGTTTGGTCGGGATGCGAGAAGAGTAGCAGGTCAGAGGCCTGTTGATCACATCCGGCTCAGGCGGCGACGGGCTGGAGGTCCGCCCGATCGGCCGCGTCCAGGTCTCCGGTCTCGCCGGCCGCCGCGGCCTTCTTCCCCAACACCAGGGCGTAGAGCAGGAAACCGGCCTCCGCCACGACGCCGATCGAAATGCGCGCCCAGGTGGGCAGGCCCGACGGGGTCACGAAGGCTTCGAGGATCCCGGAGACCGCGAGCACCGTCGCCATGCCGATGGCCATGCCGATGATGGAGCGGCCCTGCTCCGCCAGCGCCGTCGTCCGGGTGCGCGGACCGGGGTCGATCACCGTCCAGCCGAGGCGCAGGCCGAGCCCGCCGGCGACGAAGACGGCGGTCAGCTCCAGCAGGCCGTGCGGGATGAGCAGGCCGAGGAAGACGTCGAGCCGGCCGGCGGAGGCCATCAGGCCGACGCCCGCGCCGAGGTTGAGCACGTTCGACCACATCACGAAGACCACGGGGATGCCCAGCGCGATCCCGAAGAGCAGGCACTTGACCGCGATCCAGGCGTTGTTCGTCCAGACCTGGGCCGCGAACGAGCTCGCCGGGCGGTCCGAGTAGTACGCCTCGTACTCGCCGCCGGGGCGGGTCATCTCGCGCAGCATCTCCGGGGAGGCCAGGCTGTTGCGGACCTCGGGGTGACTGGCGACCCACCAGGCGATCACCGCGGTGGCGACGAGCGAGACGACCGCGACCGGCAGCCACCACCGGCGCGACCGGTACAGGGCCGCCGGGAAGCTCACCGTGTAGTAGCGCGCGACGTCCCGCCAACCGCTGCTGCGGCTGCCCGTGACGGCGGCCCGCGCTCGGGAGACCAACGCGGTCAGCCGGCCCACCAGTGTCGGATCGGGCGCGGCGGCCTGGGCCTTGGCGAGGTGGCCGGTCGCCCGCTGGTAGAGGGTGACCAGTTCGTCCGTCTCCTCCCCGCTGAGCCGGCGCTTGCCGGCGAGGGCGTCCAGCCGGTTCCACTCCCCCTGGTGGGTGGCGACGAAGACGTCCAGGTCCATGCGGCGGCTCCATGGTCGACGCGGGGCGCGCGGCGCACGGGGCGCACGCGCGCGGGGCGGGCGGTCGGGCAGGCGGCACACATACGTACGGACACGTGCGGGCCCAGCATGCCAGGAAGGACCGACGCCGGGACCCCCGGGATCTCACTTCCCGTGCGAGCACCGGGCGCCGTATGTTGGCGGCTGCGGATCGGACGACAGGGAGCGGGTCGCGGGGGCCGGTCCGGGACGTCTCCCATGCACGACGTCCATCCACCTCGGCGACCTCAACGAGCGTGAACGGACGGGTGTCTTGAGCGACCTGGTGACGGGTGAGGCGGTCGTCCTCGGCCTGCGCGCGGCGAAGCTTCCGAGCCGGGCGCTGGCGGTCGCGCTCGACCTGGCGGTGGAGTTCGCCTCGCTGCTGATCACCTCGCTGATCCTCAGCGTCGCCCTCTCGGGCCTCGACGGCGCCGCGCTGACCGCCATCATGCTCGGGCTGATGGTGTTCTTCCTGATCGGCGTACCGGTGATGGTCGAGACGTTCAGTCACGGACGTTCGCTCGGCAAGGCCGCGCTCGGCCTGCGGGTGGTGCGCAGCGACGGCGGTCCGGTGCGCTTCCGGCACGCGCTGGTGCGCGGCCTGGCCGGCTTCTTCGAGCTGATCACGCTGACCGGCGCGCCCGCGGTGATCTGTTCGGTGGTGAACTCGGAGGGCAAGCGGCTGGGCGACATCTTCGCCGGGACGCTGGTCGTCCGCGAGCGCGCCCCTGGCGGCGGCGGGACGGCGGTCGCACTGCCGCCGGTGCACCCGCAGCTGCTGCACGCGATGGGCAGCGCGCTGAACGCGATGGACCTGTCGGCCGTCCCCGAGCCGCTCTGGCTCGCGATCCGCCAACTGCTCGGCCGGATAGGCCAGTTGGACCCGGCCGTGGCGCACCGGATGTCCGCCCGGCTGGCCGCCGACCTCGCCGACAGGACGACCCACGAGGTGCCGCCCGGGGTGCACCCGGCCGCCTACCTCGGCGCCGTGCTCACCGAGCGCCAGCGACGGGAGTGGACGCGGGCCCAGGGGAACATGCCGGCGGCCGCCCCGCACGTCGTCCAGGCACCCCACGCTTCCCATGCACCACAGGCAGCACCTCACGCACCTCAGACACCGGTCCTCCCGGCAGCCCCCGCTGCCCCCGTCGCGCCGACGGCACCGCCCACGCCGCCCACCACGCCCCAGTCCAACGACATGGGCTTCGCCCCGCCCGCCTGACCTGCGCCCTACCCCCCGAACTCCACCGGCCAGGCGTTCGGCGGCGACTCCAGCTCCTCCAGCTCGATCCCGTCCGCCGCCAGCACCACGTCCCCGGCGAGGTGCACCACCTGCTGCTCCCCCGTCTCCAGGTCCGCCACCTGGTACCGCTCGACGAGCAGCGGCCCTGAGTCCGTCTCGTGCGTGTCGGTCCCCTCCAGCAGCCAGCCCTGGTCGAAGGTGCGCGGCGCCAGCACCGGCTCGGTGAACGCCACCAGCCGCACCCGCGCACTCGCCCCCTCCCGCAGCCGCAGCAGCCGGGCGGTCGCGACGAGGAAGGCCGGCGAGCGCCCGGTGAACCCGTGGGCCCGGTCGTGCCCCTCCACCGTGTGCTCGCCCCCAGGGTCGGCCGCGTCCGTGCGCACCCACGCCACCCCGTCCACCGCCCCGCCGCGGACCTGCCAGCCACCCGCCCGCAGCTCCATCCGCAGCGGCCGGGCGCGCGAGTCGAGCGTGAGGTCGACGGTCCCGATCACCCGGCCGTCCGGGGCGTAGGTCTTGGAGACGTACCGCCAGCCGGCCGGCCCGGGAGCGCAGCTGAACCGCTCCTCGCCGAGCAGAACGTGGTCGTGGCCTAGAGGAGACATGGCTGTGTGGAGCGAGTACCGGCCGTTGGGCATGCCCGAAAGCCTACGTGGACGCCTGTGACAGATTGACGCCCCTGTGGCGGGATCGGCATGCAACCTCCCGGGCCGGTGCCCGCATTAGGGAGGCGGACGGCGCGGGAGAGGCGCCGCCGACACGACGAGAGGGGGGTGCAGATGGCGAAGCGGACACACGACGCGGAGTTCACGGAGTACGTGGCCTCCAGGAGCGGCTGGCTGCGCAAGGTCGCCTATCTGCTGTGCGGGGACTGGCACCGGGCCGACGACCTGGTGCAGGAGACCATCGCCAAGCTGTACGTGAACTGGTCACGGGCCGGGCGGATGGAGAACCTGGACGGCTACGCCCGGCGGGTACTGGTCAACGTCTTCCTGGGCGAGCAGCGCACCTCGTGGTGGCGCCGCACGGTCCGCCGGGAGGCCGCACCCGAGACGGCCGCCGACAGCATCGACCTGGACGCCTCGCTCGACCTGCGGCACGCCCTGGCGGCGCTGCCGCCGCGCCAACGCGCCACGGTCGTCCTGCGCTACTACTGCGACCTGACCGTCGAACAGGCCGCCGAGGCCCTGGGCTGCTCCACCGGCAACGTGAAGAGCCAGAGCTCGCGCGGCCTGGACACCCTCCGCAGCAAGCTCGCCACCCGCCCCGCCGTCGCCGAGAGGACGCCATGACCAGCAACGATCACGACGACCTGACCGACCGGCTGACGGCCCTCGCCGACGGTCCGGCACCGCCGCCGGGCTTCGACGCCGCGCGGTCCATCACCGAGGGCACCACCCGGCTGCGCCGGCGCAAGCGCGCCACCGTCGGGGCCGTCGCCGCCGTCACGGTCGCGGTGGTGGCGACCACCGCCCTGCTCGCACCGGGAGGCACGACCGCCACCCCCGCACCGCCCGCCGCACTGACACCGACCATCTCGCCGTCGCCGTCCGCCACACCGACCCCCACGCCGGTCGGCTTCGACCCGCTGACCACCGAGGTCCACTTCGGCTGGCTGCCCGACTGGGCGCACGGCGAGCAGAGCGTCGGCTACATCAAGAGCTACCACGGCTACGAGGCCGAGGCGAAGAACATCGTCGACCGCGACTCCGCCGCACGCATCATCGTCCAGCTGTACCAAGCGGGCGTCGAGCCGCCGATGACCACGTCAGGCGGGCACGTGGCGCTCGGCAAGGTCGACGCCGACCCGATCGACGGCCGGACGGCCTACTGGGCGGTCGCGGACCACCACCAGCCCACGCTGCGGTGGCAGACGGCCTCGGGCCGCTGGGCAGAGATCACCGGGTACGGCGACAAACCGTCCGACGTCACCCAGGAGATCCTCCACAAGGCGGCCGCCGACGTGCGCTTCGGCCAGTGGAACGTCCCCCTGCCGGTGCAGTTCACCGGCCTGCCCGAAACGTTCAAGGTCACCGACGTCGAGCTCACCCGGCCGGCGGACGAGCTGGGCAACTGGTCCCTGTGGCTGGGGTTCCGGATCGACGACAAGACCGTCTCCGTCGGCGTGGACCCGGTCGGCCCCCGTCCCACCTACACCGACACGGCCGGGTCCCCCTACATCGACCCGCACCCGCCGCTGACCGCCGTCCAGAACGGCCTGAACCTCACCGTCGGCGCCGGCTCCGGCGTCCCCGCCGCCCTGGAGCAGCTCGGCGGCCTCCCCTGGCTGCTCTCCCACATCAAGTCCCTCGGCCCGGACGACACCAAGTGGACGACGAACGTCGTCGTGCCCTGAGCCCGCCGAGTCACCAGGACTCACCAGAACGCGCCGGTGGCCGGCACCCACGGGGGGTGCCGGCCACCGGCGTACGCCTGTCACCGCATCAGCAGCGGTTCACCGCATCAGTAGCGGTACTGCTCCGCCTTGTACGGGCCCTCGACCGGAACGCCGATGTAGTCGGCCTGCTCCTGGGTCAGGGTCGTGAGCTTCACGCCCAGCGCGTCCAGGTGCAGACGCGCGACCTTCTCGTCCAGGTGCTTCGGCAGCACGTACACACCGATCGGGTACTGCTCGGTCTTCGTGAACAGCTCGATCTGCGCGATCGTCTGGTTCGCGAACGAGTTCGACATCA
>NZ_JBFBDY010000433.1:0-5344 GCF_040683475.1 Kitasatospora sp. NPDC093558
GGCGGGACGAACCCGCCGGGCCCCGGCCGTCGTGTGCCGGCCCGGTGCGTCAGCCGCCGAGGATCCGCAGCCCGGGCAGCAGGCCCGGGATGAGCGGGGGCACGTCCACGCCTTGCTGCTGGCCGCCGGTGGCGGTGCTGGGCGTGGCGGACGGCTGCTGCGTCTGGGCGGGCTGGCCGCCGGGCGCAGCGTCGGTGCTGGGCGACGGCTGCTGCTGCTTGCTGCCGGTGAGCCCGTTGGTGAGGTTGCCGACCAGCCCGTTGACGGCATCGGGTGCGCTGCTGGGCAGGTTGCCCGGCAGGCCTTCGCCCTTGGCCCCGGTGCCACCGGGCAGCAGCGTGCCGACGCCGGCCGGTGCGTGCTCGGTGCCGCCGGGACGGCTGCCGCCGGACGTGCCCGGTGCGCCGCCCTGGGTGGGGGCGCCCGGCGCGGTGCCGGCGCCCCGGGCGGGTGCCGAGCCGGTGCCGCCGGGGTTCGGCCCGGCGGTGTCGCCGCCCGCTCCCGGGCCGGCCGGTCCACCGCTCGGGGCGGTGGGCTGGGCCAGGCGCAGGGGCGCGACGTCCTCGCTTATGTCGTCGAAGAGCTGGTTCACCAGGTGGGCCTGGGGGGTGAGTTGGGAGGGCAGGTGGCCCTCCAGCTCGGCCCAGCGGCCGTCCTCGTCGTGGGCGAAGCCGGCCAGTGTGCGCATCGGGTCGAGCGAGCCGTTGCTGCGGTAGACCGAGCGCAGCAGGTCGCGGCCCTTGATGGCGTCGGCGTGCATGTCGTCCAGTGCACGGCGGACCTGGTCGACGGTGCCCGGGCTGAGCGCGCCCGCCCCGTCGGTGCGGCCGACCAGGCTCTTGGCCTCCTTGAGCCGGGTCGCGGCGTTGTCGAGGAGCAGTTCGCCGCGCTCGGAGTCGGAGCCCGCGAGGTCGAGCCGGAGGCCTTCGAGGCCGCGCTTCATGCCGTACAGCGTGTCCCCTGGCAGGGCGCTGGTGCTGGCGGCGGCGGCGCCCGCGAGGCTGCCGACGGCGAGGCCGGCGACGAGTCCGCCGATCGCGAAGCGGCGGCTCCAGCGGCCGCGCGGGGCCGTCCGGACCGCGCGGTGCCGGCGCTGGCGGGGCACGGTGGCGCCCGGTCCGCCGGCGAAGGCCTGCTCGAACGCGGCCATCAGCTGGGCGCGTTGGACGGTTCGTACCTCCGGGTCGAGTGCCGGTCCCGGCAGTGTGCCCAACGCTCCCGCCAGGCCGACCAGTTCGGCCATCGCGGCAGAACTCGGGCCGGTGGTTGCGGTGTTGGCCGATTCGGTGTCGGCCGTGCCGCGTTGCTCTGCCTGGTGGGCCTCCAGCGCCTCGGCGAAGGCCTTCGCCCGTCGGTGCTCCAGCACGTTTGCCGTCACGGGCCACACCTCCCTTCGTCGTTGTCGACACGCCGGCCTGCCGGACGGTTGCCCCGGCGGGCCAAAGCCACTCCATCGGGTGACGGGTCGCAATTCGGCTTGACCGTACGCCTGGTGGCGGCTTGCACGGTGGCCAACGAGCGGTGCGGGCGGTCGGTTACGCACGACTGATCATCGGACCGACCGTTCACCCGGACGTGTCGGTCCGCCACCGGTGGTGACGGACCGTCGGATCCGGTCCGGCGGGGTATCTCCCCGTCGGAGCCGCACCCGCTCGCCGCGGCCCGTACGGCCGTGCGCCTCACCGTGCGTCGGGCGGGAGCAGGCGGGCCAGGGTGCGGACCGCTCGGTACTGCAGCGTCTTGATGGCGCCCTCGTTCTTGCCCATGATCCGTGCCGTCTCGGCGACCGAGAGCCCTTGCAGGAAGCGGAGCGTGACGCACTCCTGCTGCTGCGGGTTGAGCCGGCGCACCGCGTCGAGCAGGGCCGCGTTGGAGAGCGACTCCAGCACGGACTCCTCCGGGCTGCGCTCGCACTCGTTGGAGTCGAGCATCTCGCCGGTGGTGACCTCCAGCCGGAAGCGGCTGGACTTGAAGTGGTCGGCGACCAGGTTGCGGGCGATCGTCACGAGCCAGGCGCCGAAGTCGCGCCCCTGCCAGGTGAAGGTGCCGATCCGGCGCAGCGCGCGCAGGAAGGTCTCGCTGGTGAGGTCCTCGGCGGTGGCCCGGCTGCCGACCCGGTAGTAGATGTACCGGTAGACGGTGTCCGAGTAGTGGTCGTAGAGCCGGCCGAAGGCCTCGCTCTCGCCGGCCTGGGCCCGCTCGACGAGCTCCATGATCGGGTTGTGCTCGGTCTCGTAGCCCGGGCTCGGCGCGGTGCGGGTCCGGCCGCGGCCGACGCCGGTGGTGCCGGTGCGGCCGCGGGAGCCGGTGCCGGCCGAGCCGGCCGCGGTGGTGCGCAGCGCGAGCCCGGGGGTCGGCTGGGGCCCGGCCGGCAGTCGCCCCCAGCCCTCCGGCTGGGCGGTGCCCCCGGCCGGGACGAGTTGGGGCGAGACGGCGAGCTGGCTGAGGAGCAGGCTGCGCAACAGGTCGAGGCCGGTGGAGATCTGCCGGGTGGTGACCGGGCGACCGCGGAGGCCGGTGCGGGGGCGCAGGGGCGCGGACGACGGGCGGGAGGGTGCAGGCGCGTCGTTCCGGACGGGTGGGTACACGGGACTCCCAGAGGCAGAACTGTGGACGGATCACCTCCGCCTGCGCGGAGAGCACGCCACCATCGCCCGTTCAAACGGGGCGGTTGGGTGACGCGCATCCAGGAGAGAATAACGCTTTGTGCAATGACAGCTACACCGTGTGGTCGAAGTGGTCGCTTGGGATCCATTTCGCGTGCATATTCGGCTGACACTGACCGATCGTGTCGCCGTTCCTCCGGCCCAACGTGATCGAATGAGCGCTCAGGGTGACCAATTCGGCGGTCCGGCGGGCGGTTTCCCTGCCTTGGGGCTCGGTAATCGCCGACTTTCCCGGTCTGGCGAACGATCAGAACCGGTCAGCTGGTATCAGGTTCGGACAGTGGCGCCGGACGGCCGTGCGGCGCACCGGAGTTCGCCCGTACGAGGGGCCAGGTCAGAGGCCGTGTTGACGTCTGGTCACCCGTGAAGGGGAAGGCCGCGCGGGGGAGTTCGGCGCGTCGCGGTCGGCAACTCGGGGGGAGTGCGGGGGTGGAAAAGTGCGCGGGATCACGCGCAGCGGCGCCGCCGGTGCAGCGCGATCCCGGCGGCCGTCGCGCCCGCGAGCACGCCGAGCGCGGCCGCGGCCGGCAGTCCGACCCGGGCCGCCTTCCGTCCGGTGCGGAAGTCCCGCACCCGCCAGCCCTGGGCGCGCGCGTGCCGGCGCAGCGCGCCGTCCGGGTTCACCACGTACGGGTGGCCGACCAGCGAGAGCATCGGGATGTCGTTGGCCGAGTCGCTGTAGGCGGCGCAGCGGTCGAGGTCGAGCCGCTCGCGGCGGGCCAGTGCGGAGACCGCGGCGGCCTTGGCGGGCCCGTGCAGCAGCTCGCCGACCAGGCGGCCGGTGTAGAGCCCGTCGTGGGCCTCGGCGACGGTGCCGAGCGCGCCGGTCATGCCGAGCCGCCGGGCGATCACCCGGGCCACCTCCAGCGGGGCGGCGGTGACCAGCCAGACCCGCTGGCCGGCGTCGAGGTGCATCTGGACCAGGGCGCGGGTGCCGGGCCAGATCTTGTCGGCGACGACGTCCTCGAAGACCTCCTCGCAGAGCGCCTCCAGGTCGGCCGTCCGCTTGCCGGCGACGAGGCCGAGCGCGGTGTGCTGGGCGTCCGAGATGTGGTCCGGGTCCTCGGCGCCGTGCAGCCGGAACCAGGCCTGCTGCCACGCGAAGCGGGCGATGTCGCGGCGGGTGAGGAAGCCGTGCCGGTAGAGGCCGACGCCCAGGTAGAAGATCGCGGCGCCGCGCAGGATGGTGTTGTCGCAGTCGAAGAAGGCGGCGGCGTGCGCGTCGCCGGGCTCGGGGGTGTGGTTCCCGGCGGGCGCCCTGGGAGCCTTCGCGGGCTTGCCGGGGGCCGCGGCGGGGCTTGTGGGGGTGCCGGGGGCGGCGTCCGTGAGGGCTTCGGCCTGCTCGGGCTCGGCGCGCAGGGCGGCCTCCGCCGCCTCGGCCGCGGCCTCGCCGGCGAGGGCGGTCCGCTCGGTGGTGGGGCGCCTTGCGTGGGTGAGCCTTCGGAGCACGGCCATGTCATCGAGCATAGCCAGCCGGGCGCGGAGCGGCCGTGACGGCGGCGTGCCCGTGCGGTGAACAGCGCGGTGCGCGGCCGGGCGCGGGGCCGGTGCGGGCGGGGCGCACAATGACCGGGTGAGCCCACTGCTGCGACGCGACAAGAGCCCGAAGCCCTCCCCGGCGGACCGTACCGTGACCCTGGTCGGCAAGCCCGGGTGCCACCTGTGCGACGACGCCAGGGAGGTGATCGTCCGGGTGACGGGCGAGCTGGGCGCGGCCTTCGAGGAGAAGGACATCACCCAGGACGAGGAGCTGTACCGCCTGTACTGGGAGCAGATCCCGGTGACCCTGATCGACGGCCGCCAGCACGACTTCTGGCGGGTCGACGAGCGCCGCCTGCGCGCGGCACTGGGCGGCTGACCCCCCTCCGCGGCCTTTTCGCGGCCGACCGGCCGTCCCCCCCCCGCCGACCGGCGGGGGCGAGTCGCCGAATCGTTGCCAAACCCACTCCGAACCGGCGGTGTCGGAGCGTGTTCGTCGGCTTACGATCGAACTCGTTTGCGCCCGTGGGGGGCTGAGCACACGAGGAGTGCCGCCATGCTTCCCGGTCCCACCCCCGCGACGTTCGAGGTCCCCGACAGGGCCAAGGGCTTCGCCGTGGTGGACGTGGAGGCGACCGGCCGCAGCCCGTGGCGGCACCGGGTGGTCGAGATCGCGGTGGTCCTGCTGGACGGCGAGCTGCGCCCGGAGGGCGAGTTCGCCACCCTGCTCGACCCGCTCGGCCCGGTCGGCCCGACCCACGTGCACCGGATAAGCCAGACGGACGTCGAGGGCGCCCCGCGCTTCCGGGAGATCGCGCCCCGGCTGCTGGAGCTGTTGGCCGGCCGGGTGCTGGTCGGCCACCACGTGAGCTGCGACCACGCGTTCCTGGACCGCGAGTTCGCCCGCATCGGTGTGCCGCTGCCGCCCGTCCCGCTGCTGTGCACGATGCGGCTGGCCCGCGCGCACCTGCCGGAGGCCCGCGGCCACGGCCTGGCGGCCTGCGTGGAGGCGGCCGGCCTCGGCTGGTACCCGGCGCACACCGCGCTCGGCGACGCCCGGGTGACCGCCGAGCTGCTCCGCCACTGCGTGGGCCTTCCCGAGTGCCCGCCGTACGTCCGGGAACGATCCTTGCGGCGCCTCACCGACGGGCCCCGCGAAGGCCGGGCAACGCACCAACACACCTCCGCCGGGTTCTTGC
>NZ_JBFBDY010000434.1:0-5341 GCF_040683475.1 Kitasatospora sp. NPDC093558
CTACGGGCTGATCAGGCGTCGCCGCCGGCGGCACCCGGGTCGGCCGCGGTGACGTCGAGCAGCTGGTAGCGGTCGACCGCCTCCTTCAGCGCACTGCGGTCGATCTTGCCCTGCTTGGCGAGCTCGGTGAGCACCGCCAGGACGACCGACTGCGCGTCGATGTGGAAGAAGCGGCGGGCGGCGCCACGGGTGTCGGCGAAGCCGAAGCCGTCGGCACCCAGCGACTGCCACTGACCCGGCACCCAGCGGGAGATCTGGTCCGGCACCGCGCGCATCCAGTCGGACACGGCGACGAACGGACCCTCCGAGCCCTGGAGCTTCTGGGTCACGTACGGGACGCGCTGCTGCTCCTCGGGGTGCAGCAGGTTGAACTCCTCGGTCTCCACCGCGTCGCGGCGCAGCTCGTTCCAGGAGGTCGCGGACCAGACGTCGGCCTTGACGTTCCACTCCTCGGCGAGGATGCGCTGGGCCTCCAGGGCCCACGGCACCGCCACGCCGGAGGCGAGGATCTGGGCCGGGATCTGGCCGGCGGTGGCCGGCGCGTACTTGTGCAGACCCTTGAGGATGCCCTCGACGTCCACGTTCTCGGGCTCGGCCGGCATCTTGATCGGCTCGTTGTAGACGGTGAGGTAGTAGAACACGTCCTCGCCGTGCGGGTGCTCGGCGCTGGAGCCGTACATCCGGCGCAGACCGTCCTGGACGATGTGCGCGATCTCGAAGCCGTACGCCGGGTCGTACGCGACGACGCCCGGGTTGGTGGAGGCCAGCAGCTGCGAGTGGCCGTCGGCGTGCTGCAGGCCCTCACCGGTCAGCGTGGTGCGGCCGGCGGTGGCGCCGATCACGAAGCCGCGGGCCAGCTGGTCGGCCATCTGCCAGAACTGGTCGCCGGTGCGCTGGAACCCGAACATCGAGTAGAAGACGTACACCGGGATCAGCGGCTCGCCGTGGGTGGCGTAGGACGACCCGGCGGCGATCAGCGAGGCGGTGCAGCCGGCCTCGGAGATGCCGTCGTGCAGCATCTGGCCGGTCGGCGACTCCTTGTACGCGAGGAGCAGGTCGCGGTCGACCGACTCGTAGGTCTGGCCGAGCGGGTTGTAGATCTTCGCGGACGGGAAGAGCGAGTCCATGCCGAAGGTGCGGTACTCGTCGGGCGCGATCGGCACGAAGCGGTTGCCGATGCCCTTGTCCCGCATGAGGTCCTTGAGCACCCGGACGAACGCCATGGTGGTGGCGATGGTCTGGTTGCCGGACCCCTTCTTGACCGCCTTGTACGCGTCGTCGCCGGGCAGCTCCAGCTGGCGCGGGCGCACCTTGCGGGTCGGCACGTAGCCGCCGAGCTCCTGGCGGCGGTCGTGCATGTACTGGATCTCTTCCGAGTTGCGGCCCGGGTGGTAGTAGGGCGGGTAGCCCTCGTCGAGCTGCTTGTCGGTGATCGGCAGGTGCAGCCGGTCGCGGAAGCGCTTCAGGTCCTCGACCGTCAGCTTCTTCATCTGGTGGGTGGCGTTGCGGCCCTCGAAGTTGGGGCCCAGCGTCCAGCCCTTGACCGTCTGGGCCAGGATGACCGTCGGCTGGCCCTGGTGCTCGCGGGCCGCCTTGAACGCCGCGTAGATCTTCTTGTGGTCGTGGCCGCCGCGACCCAGGTGCTGGATCTGCTGGTCGGTCATGCTCTCGACCATCTTGCGCAGGCGCAGGTCGGAGCCGAAGAAGTGCTCGCGGATGTACTGGCCGGTCTCGGTGGCGTAGGTCTGGAACTGGCCGTCCACCGTGGTGTTCAGCTTGTTGACCAGGACGCCGTCGCGGTCCTGCGCGAGCAGCGGGTCCCAGCTGCGGTCCCACACCAGCTTGATCACGTTCCAGCCGGCGCCCCGGAACTGGGACTCCAGCTCCTGGATGATCTTGCCGTTGCCGCGGACCGGGCCGTCCAGGCGCTGCAGGTTGCAGTTGACCACGAAGGTCAGGTTGTCCAGGCCCTCGCGCGCGGCCAGGGAGAGCTGGCCCAGCGACTCGGGCTCGTCCATCTCGCCGTCGCCGAGGAAGGCGTACACCTGCGAGTCGGAGGTGTCCTTGATGCCGCGGTGCTCCAGGTAGCGGTTCATCCGGGCCTGGTAGATCGCGCCGAGGGGGCCGAGGCCCATCGAGACGGTCGGGAACTCCCAGAAGTCCGGCATCAGCCGCGGGTGCGGGTAGCTGGACAGGCCGTACGGGGCCTTCGACTTCTCCTGGCGGAACGCGTCGAGCTGCTGCTCGGTGAGCCGGTCCAGGAGGAAGGCGCGGGCGTAGATGCCGGGGGAGGCGTGGCCCTGGAAGAAGATCTGGTCGCCGGACTCGCCCTCGGCGTCCTTGCCACGGAAGAAGTAGTTGAAGCCGACGTCGTAGAGCGACGCGGAGGAGGCGAAGGTGGCGATGTGGCCGCCCACGCCGATGCCGGGACGCTGGGCACGGGAGACCATGACGGCCGCGTTCCAGCGGGTCGCGTTCAGGATCTTGCGCTCGATCTCCTCGTTACCGGGGAAGAACGGCTCGTCCTTGGTGGCGATGGTGTTGACGTAGTCCGTGCTGCGCATCTCGGGCACGGCGACACGCTTCTCGCGGGCGCGCTCGATCAGGCGGAGCATCAGGTAACGGGCACGCTCGCGCCCCCGCTCGTCGATGGCCGCGTCAAGCGACTCCAGCCATTCCGCGGTCTCCTCGGGATCGAAGTCCGGGACCTGACTCGGAAGGCCGCCAATGATGATCGGGTTGCGATCGGATCCGGAAGCCACGCTGTTCCTTCACTGTCGGTCGAAACTGAGGTGTGTCGCGCCGCCTCCATCGTGCTACCGCGCTCGGAGATCCGTCATCTCTACCGATCGGTAACCGTTCCGCCTGGTGGGCGGGACGGTCTGGCGGTGAGCGGAACAGGCGTCTTCGCCTGCGTCGCGCACCCCCGGGTGTTACGAACAGAGGTGGTCCGACCTGGTTTCCCGTACGCCCGATGGCGGGCGGCCGGGGTGAGGGCCAACAGGAGACTCTACGCCCGCGCACGCGCGGACCCGAATGCCGTTCGCATCTCGGGCATGCGTACGGCCTGTGGGCCGGGACCACCCGAAGCATCCTTGTCCCATGCAGAGAAGGGCAAATCGGTGTGATTCCCGACACCTCGACCGGCGTGTCCCGCTGCGACACGTCAACCTTTGGAGGGGATCGGGGGTCGGGTACTTGCGCGAACCGCCGCGCCCGTGTGGACTACGGCCACAGCCTCGGCATGGACGCCGAGCCGAATACTGGAGGTTATTCCCGTGAGCGCGACCGCGGACCCCGCGGACAAGTCCAACCCGGCGGCCCGTCTCAACTTCGACGAGGGCCAGATCGTTCAGGAGCTGGGGTACGACGAAGACACTGACCAGGATCTCCGCGAGGGCATCGAGGAGATCACCGGGACGGATCTCGTCGACGAGGACTACGACGACGTCGCCGACGCCGTCCTGCTGTGGCACCGCGACGACGACGGGGACCTCACCGACGCCCTCGTCGACGCCCTGGAGTACCTGGCCGAGGGTGGCATCATCTGGCTGCTGACGCCCAAGACCGGCCGCGACGGCCACATCGAGGCCTCGGACATCGCCGACGCGGCCAAGACCGCCGGCCTGTCGCAGACCAGCTCGATCGCCGTCGCCAAGGACTGGGCGGCCACCCGCCTGGCGACCAAGTCCGCCCCGAAGGCGGGCAAGCGCTGACCGCGCGCCGAGCCCCGGGCCGCTGACGGCCCCCGACCGGGCCCCGCTGGAGCTTCCTCCGGCGGGGCCCGGCGGCTTTTCGGGCGTGCGCGGCTTTTCCGGCGTGTGGGGCTTTTCCGGCGTGCGGGGCGCACGGAGGTGCTGTCGGCGCACGGCGTGCTGGTGGCGCACGGAGTCCGGTCGGCGCACGCCGCGCCGCGCTCGGGACGCGCGCCGCGCCGGGCAGTGCGTTCGCCCAGGGCGAAAGCCGTCGGCCGTCCGGCCGCCGGGCCTCACCCGTCCGGCCGAACGCACCCGAACGGGTGCGAGGATGGGGCCCGCCGCGCCCGCCGGGCGGCGTCCTCGCGTCAGAAAGGTCCCACCATGGCCATCGCGGCCGGCACCGAGGCTCCGGACTTCGAGCTCAGGACCCAGCACGGCGAGCCGGTCAGGCTCTCGGACCTCCGGGGCCGCAGGAACGTCCTCCTGGTCTTCTACCCGTTCGCCTTCACCGGGGTCTGCACCGGCGAGCTCGGCGCGATCCAGAAGGAACTGCCTCGGCTGCAGAACGAGGACGTCCAGGTGCTCGGGATCTCCAGCGACTCGCAGTTCTCCCAGCGCGTCTTCGCCGACCGGGAGGGCCTGGAGTTCCCGCTGCTCGCCGACTTCTGGCCGCACGGCGGGGCCGCCCGCGCGTACGGCGTGTTCGACGAGGAGAAGGGCTGCGCCCTGCGCGGCAGCTTCGTGATCGACAAGGCCGGCGTCGTCCGCTGGAGCATCGTGAACGGCCTCCCGGACGCCCGGGACGAGCAGGAGTACCTGCGCGTCCTCGCCTCGCTCTGACGGGCGCGGCCCGGGCCTTCCACGGGTGCGTCGTGGGCCGGCGGGGGAACTTCGAACTACGCTCGGTCCGTTGATCGGGTGGGGCGCGGAAGCCGCCAGGCCGGCTCGCGCCCCGCACCGCACCACCGGGGGCACGCGGGCGTGCCTCCCGATTCTTGGAGGACACGTGGGAGTCAGCCTCAGCAAGGGCGGCAACGTCTCGCTCACCAAGGAGGCCCCGGGCCTCGCGGCCGTCGTCGTCGGCCTGGGCTGGGACGTCCGGACCACCACCGGCACGGACTTCGACCTGGACGCCAGCGCGCTGCTCTGCAACGACCTCGGCAAGGTGGCCAGTGACGGCCACTTCGTCTTCTTCAACAACCTGCGCAGCCCGGACGGCTCGGTCGAGCACACCGGCGACAACCGCACCGGTGAGGGCGAGGGTGACGACGAGGCCATCAAGGTCAACCTGAACACCGTCCCGGCCGACGTCCAGAAGATCGTCTTCCCGGTCTCCATCTACGACGCCGAGACCCGCTCGCAGAGCTTCGGCCAGGTGCGCAACGCCTTCATCCGCGTCGTCAACCAGGCCGACAACAAGGAACTCGCCCGCTACGACCTCTCCGAGGACGCCTCGACCGAGACCGCGATGGTCTTCGGCGAGCTGTACCGGGCCGGCGGCGAGTGGAAGTTCCGTGCCATCGGCCAGGGTTACGCCTCCGGCCTGCGCGGCATCGCCCAGGACTTCGGCGTCAACGTCTGATCCGCCGTTCGTCCGTCGGGGCGTTCGGCGCCCCGACAGCGCGTCACCCGGCCGGGGCGGC
>NZ_JBFBDY010000435.1:0-5341 GCF_040683475.1 Kitasatospora sp. NPDC093558
CTGGTGAGCCGCAGCAGCCCGTGTTCGCGCAGAACCGCTCCGGCGCGCTCGCGCACTGCTCCGACCAGCATGCTCGCGGTGAACTCCTCGCCGTTGGTGCCATGGGTGTCGGAAGACGGCATGGTGGATCTCCCTCGTGGGACCGAGTGGGTGGGAGGCGACACACTCTCCTCGCCGGAACGCCCCCATGGAAAGTGACAGATTGTCAAAGCGCGATCACCGGGCAGCGAGGCGTTGCGCCGCCGCGCAACTGCTACCTTCGACAGGCCCGTGCCCACCCATGCACCCCGGAAGAAGCGATGAACGGACCGGTAGAACAGCCCTACGTGCCAACGGCTTTCCCGATCTCCATCAAGGGCGTCGTGCTCGACCCGCAGGGACGGGTACTGCTGCTGAAGAACGAGCGGCAGGAGTGGGAGCTGCCCGGCGGGAAGCTGGAGGGCACCGAGACTCCGGAGGAACGGGTGGTCACGGAGATCCAGGAGGAGAGCGGCTGGACGGCGACCGCCGGCCCGCTGCTGGACGTGTGGATGTACGAGCCGATCCCCGGCCGCAAGGTCTTCATCGTCACCTACGGCTGCATGGCGACCGACGCGCGCCGGGCCCCGGTCGTCAGCCACGAGCACAAGGAAGCCGGACTCTTCCACCGCGACGAGGTGCCCGGTCTGGTCATGCCGAAGGGCTACAAGGACTCCGTCGCCCGCTGGTACGAACTGCAGGACCGGGCCTGACCGGTGCACGGGACCGACCCCTACGGCGGGATCCGCTGGCGCTGGACCACCCCCAGGGCCCAGGACATCCTGCGCCGCCGCGCCCTGCCCGAGATCCTGCAGCTGTACCGCGAGATCCACGGCCTGCCGCAACAGGAACTCGCCGACCTCCTCGGCTACTCCACCAGCTACGTCTCCCGCATCGAGACCGGCTCGCGCACGATCACCGACATCGGAGCCCTGCGCCACCTCGCCGAACGGCTCGACCTGCCGCCGCACTGCCTCGGCATTACCGACGACGCCGACGCGGACCACCAGCTCGTGATTCAGCTCGCCGAATCCGTCCTGCGCCTGGCCGAGATCGCCCGCCAGGCCGGCCAGGCCACCATCGCGGTCACCGAGCTGTGGCCGCTGGTCGCCCGTCTCGAAGCCCGTACCGCCGACGGCCACGCCGACCTCGACACCCTTGGCCTGCTCGTCCGCGCCCGGGTCGGCCTCGGAGTGGCGCTCGGTCACGTTCTGCCGGAGGAGCGCCTGGCCACCGCGGCGCGCTGGACCGGCAAGGGCCTGAACGTCGCCCGGCGCCTGGGAGATCCGGGCCTGCACGCCCACGCGCTGCGCCACCACGGCAACGAACTGCGCAAGTCCGGCCTGCACCTTCGCGCACTGGACCGCCTCGGGCAGGCTCGCGACACCGCCCGCACCACCACCGAACGCGCCGAGGCGGTCGTCCTGCTCGCCCGCGCCGCCGGAGCAGCCGGACACACCGCCCTCTTCGACGAAGCGGTCGAAGACGGCCACCGGCTTCTGAACGAAGCTGCGCCCACGGCGCTGTTCTCCGCCTTTACCCTCCACGAGGTCCGTCTTCGCGGCCTCATGGTGACCGGCAGGGTCGCGGAAGCGGTGCGACAACTCGATCAGGCGCCGGCCGCCGGACTCCCTGCTACGTCCCAGTGGCAGATCATCGCGGCGATCACCGCCGGCGAGGTGCTGCTGCGGCAAGGGGATGCGGCCGGAGCAGGACAGCAGCTGACTGCGGCGGTCCAGGGGGCGACGCTCCACCGACTCCCGCACCAGCTCCAGCGCGTCGTCCGGGCGAGTAGCAGCCTTCCGGACGTTCGCCACTGCGCCGTGAACGCTTTGGAGCAGCTGCGGGCCGAGATAGCGGCCTGAACTTCGGTGCGGCGGCAGCTCGGTGGGCATAGCGGTGAGGGTTCCTTCTGGTGTCGTTCGGGCAGGGGCCGGCGGGCTGCTGACGGCGGCGGGTGTGGCGGGGTGCTACGCCTTGCGAACTGCTCGCAGCGGGAGGGACGTGGGACTCACGGGTAGCAGCCCCAGTCGGGGCCGGAAGTGACGATTACTACGCAGAAGGTGAGGATCGCTGCGGCGGCGGTGATGGTGCGGAGCATCAAGTCCTCATTCGTGCAGGCAATTTGTTTCGGGAGTGCGTCGAGCGGCGGGGGGTGATTACCGCCGTCCCCAGTTCCAGGGCCGGGGATGGGCGCCGCGCAGGCAGGCGATCTGGTAGTCGGCCTGTTGGCGGGTGCGGGCGTCGAGGTGTGCGCGGCGGACGGTGCTCATGACCTCGGTGAGGACGATGACGTCGCGGACGATCTGGTAGTCGGGCCAGGTGCCGATGTGGTTGTGGGGCGTGTGGGTGTGGGTGGCGTAGGTCTGGGTGTAGCCCATGTTGTCGTTGAGGTGGCCGAGGAGGAGGTCGGATCGCCAGCGGGCGGCGACGAGGTCCCACTCCCGGTGTCCGCGGAGGAGCGGCTGCCGCAGGAAGAGGCGCGGGTTGCTACGGCTGCCATGGCAGCGTGCTGCGTGGCGGGCGCCGAGGATGTGCGTGGTCGGCGTCGGCCAGTCGATGTCCGCCCATTCCTTGCGCAGTTGGCTGGCCTGGTCGTGCAGGAACCGCTTGGCGGGATCGGGCACGGGTCCGTCGTCCAGGCCGTCGAGGAGGCCGTTGAACGGGTCGTGCTGGTCTTCCGCGAGCCACGGCGCCGTCGTCGCGTCGATCCGGTGCACGCCGGCGGTCACCCGTGCGCTGGCGGCGGGGTCGTGCCGTTGCGGGCCGGGCGGGTGCCAGAAGGTGATGGCGTGGCAGGCGGCGGTGAGGACGTTGGTGTAGTGCGGTGTGACGACGAGCAGTTGGTGGTGTTCCAGCAGCTTCGCGCTCTTGATCAGGGCCCACGCTTCGTCGAGGTTGCGGTGGACGATGGCGAGCGCGTTCGACTGGGGGAGGTCCCAGGTGTGGGTAGGGTACTCGCTGACGAGTTCGGCCTGCTCGGGGCAGTCGGCAGTGGTGATGCAGACCTGGGTGAGGGCCGAGTACGAGGCCGTGATCGCGTGTCTGCGGGCCGTGCTGGTGGTCTTGAGGAGCATTCTGGTGCGCGGTCCGGCGCTCATCGGCAGGTTCCTCGGGTGTGCCGCGGGTGAATGAGGTTCGGTGGTGGGGCCACTTGAGCGGGCGTTTTGGTCATCGGCCGGAGCCCGATCACGCCGCCGCCATCGGGTACGTCCAGGTGAAGTCCGGGTGTCCGAGGTACCGGCAGACGACCGCCTTGGGACGGGGCTCCGGCGCGCTGGTGCCCGATCGCCGGGCGGAGTTCGCAGGCACGGCGCCCGGTCGGGTGTTCGCCATGGAGGCGCCGGGCCAACCGCTGTCGTCGTTGTCCAAGCTCAACTCGAACCACACCTGCTTGCCGTCGTCCAGGCGGTCCCAGCCGAAGTCGTGCGCGAGCGCCTTGACGAGCGCGAGGCCTCGCCCGCCCTGGTCGGATTCGGCTGCCGTTCGCAGCTGCGGTGTTCCCGTCCCGTGATCGGTGACGGTCACCCGCAGCGTGCCGACATCAGCCCGTACGGACAACTCGATCTCGCTGCCGCCGACAGCGTGGACGATCGCGTTGGTCACCAGTTCGGAGGTGAGCAGCATGACGACGTCCGTGTCCTCCTGGGAGAGGATGAGCCCGAGCCCGTGAAGGGCATCCCGCACGGCGTGACGAGCACGGCCGACGCTGCTGATTCCGGTCGGCATCGCGAACTCGGCGATGGGCATGTCGGTTCCCCAAGGATGTGTGGCGGTCCGGGAGGACCGGTGGTGGACGACAGAGTGTCGGCCGCTGCGTTCTCGGAAGCTGGGACGGGGGTCGGCGGCGAGGGCCGTTTTCGATCTCGTCCGTGGGGGCAAAGCGGTAACCATCGACCAGCTCCCTCGGTCGAGCGCCGCGCCGGACGTGCAGTCACTGTTGGCGGGTAATAGAGAAGCAGCGCGAAATCCCGCGGAACAGAGCAAACTTGAGGCGTGACTGCGGCGTATCTGCGACAAAGTGGCCGCTGAGCTGCGCAGTCAACGGGTGCCGAAAGTTTGGGAATCAACCAATGGTGGTCAAGAAGCGCACAGCACTGGCCGAGCAACGCCTGTCGGCGGGCCACACCCAGGAGAGCCTCGCCGAGGCGATGGCTGTGGAACGCAGTACCGTCGGCCGATGGGAAACGGGAAAGTCCGAACCCAGACCGTGGCAGCGGGCAAAGCTGGCGACGGAACTGAACGTCGACGCCCGTGAACTGGAAAGACTGCTGCGGCAGACCCAAAGGGATGCGACTGCAGAACCTACGTCCGAACCGCCGACTAGGGAAGCGGAAGCTCCTCTCCCAGGGCCCGCGTCGCCCATCGGGACCGACGTGTCCCAGCTGGCGGAAGTCGACGCTCTGGTCGAAGACTGGGCTGCCGTCAACTCGGCCTCGGTGCAACCGAAGATCTCACTTTGGGTCACGGAGGAAGAGATCGCGGTCGCCGAAGGGACGCTCGCCATGTTCCGTCAACTCGACCACACCCACGGTGCACGACGGTATGCGCAACAAGTCGGCGACTACATCGACGAGGAGCTCGCAGCCCTGCTGCAACGGCCTGCCGCCACCGATCAGGTTGCGCGCCGGCGTGCCAGGCTCACGGCCGGCTTCTGCGAACTCGCCGGATATCAGGCGATCGACGTCGGGAACCCGGCCCGCGCACAGACGTTCTACCAGCGCGCCCTGACCCTGACGGCTGCGATCAACGACCGAGCGTACGGCGCCTACCTGGTGGCCGTGAACCTCGGGCACCTTGCCCTGCACCGCGGGCAACCGGAGATCGCGCTGCGCTGGGCCATGTCGGCAGACGCGGCGGCCGGTACAGCAGCGAGCCCAGCGACCCGGGCAGCCATCACAGCCGTCGTCGCCCGCGCGAACGCCAGGCTGCGCCGCGAGGGCGAGGCAACCCGGCTGATCAGGCAAGCCGAGAAGCTCCTCGACACGGCCGACCACGAGAACGAACCCGGCTGGATCCGCTACTTCACCCACGCCTACCTCGCGGACGAGATCGCCCACTGCCTCCAGGACCTCGGCCACGCCCCGGACGCCAGGAACCAACTTGCCGACGCCCTCGACGGCGTAGGCAAGGACAAGGTGCGGCGGCGCGCGATCGACGCAGCCCTACTCGCTTCCACATGGCTGCGCACTGGGGACGTCGACGAGGCGTGCTCAAGTGGAAGGGAAGCCGTCGCCTACGCCGCCCGCACGGGGTCGGGCCGTTGCGTCGAGCGGGTGGCCGGCCTGCTCGTCGATCTGCAGGCTCATGCCGACTACGCCCC
>NZ_JBFBDY010000436.1:0-5339 GCF_040683475.1 Kitasatospora sp. NPDC093558
CCTGGCTCTGGCACGTGGCGTCGAACCTGGAGAAGTCGACGCGCTACGGGCGCAGCCGCTGGTGGGTCGGCGCCAACGTCGTTCCCGTGCTGAACGGGACGGCCGCGCCGGCCGCACCACCGGCCCGGTGGCCGCGATGACCAGGCCGACGGCGCCCGCGCCCCGCGGCGTCCGCACCGACGGCCCGCCCCCGGCGGGTGCCGGCGCCGGGCCGCAGCGGCCGTCCGTCCGCACGGTCGTCACCCGCGGCGCCCTGCCGGTGGCCCTGGCGCTGTGGCTGGTCTCGCTGCGCCACGTGCACCTGGAGCGGATGGACGACCTCGGGCTGATCGAGGTGCTGCCGGTGCTGTTCTGGGTCGCGCTCGGGCTGCTGACCCTGGGCTTCGCCGTCCAGCTGCGCGGCCCCCGGCTCAGCCACGCGTGGTCGGCGGCGTACGTGGTCGGGCTCATCGCGGTCGTGCACGCCACCCCGAGCCTGCTCTACCCCGGCGTGCGGTACTCGTGGGCGTGGAAGCACGTCGAGGTGGTCGACGCCATGCTCCGGCACGGCGGCCCGGTGCCGCGTCCGGGCTGGCTGGACATCTACAACCAGTGGCCGGGGTTCTTCACCGTCAACGGCCTGATCCTGCGCGCCACCGGGCTGCCGTCGGCGATGGGCTACGCCCACTGGGCCACGCCGGTGGCCGACGTGCTGCTGATCGGCCCGCTGCTCCTGCTCTACCGGACGATCACCCGGGACTGGCAGCTGATCTGGGGGGCCGTGTGGATCTTCTTCTCGTGCATGTGGATCGGGCAGGACTACTTCGCGCCGCAGACCTTCGCGTTCCTGATCTTCGTCACCGTGCTCGCGCTGGTCCTGAAACAGCTGACGCCGGTGCGGCCGCCCGGCCCGCCGACGCCCCGCGCACACACCCGGGCGCCCGGCCCCGCGGCGGTGCGCGAGGGCTGGCGGCCCGCCCGGTTCCTGATGGTGGTGCTGCTGGTGGCGGTCCTCGTCACCTCGCACCAGCTCACCCCGCTGATGCTGATCGTCTTCCTGGCCGCGCTGTCCGTCCCCCGCCGCAACCGCCGCGTCGTGCTGCCCGTCCTGGCGAGCGCCGTCGTCCTCCAGGCGGTCTGGCTCGCCACCGCGGCCCGCCCGTACATCTCGGCGAACCTGCGCGGCTTCATCGCGGCGATCGCCTCGCCCGACGAGAACGCCCCCACGTGGCTGACCGGGCTCGGCGCCCCCGCCCGCGGCCAGGTCCTGCTCGCCTGGGTGGACCGCGGGCTGTCCGCCGCCGTGGTGCTGCTGGCCGCGCTCGCGCTGCTGCGCCGTCCCTGGACCCGCCGCACGGCCCTGCCCTACCTGCTGATCGCCCCGATGCCGATGCCGGCGCTCAACAGCTACGGCGGCGAGATGATCTTCCGCTCCTACCTGTTCGCCCTGCCCGCCGCCGCGATGCTGGTCTCCGCGCTGGTGCTGCGCGCCGGGGCGCCGGCCCGGTGGCGGGTGCGGCTGCGGGCCGTGGTCTCGTTCGCGCTCCTGCTGGCCTTCCTCGGCGGCCTGGTGTTCGGCTACTACGGCAAGGAGCTGGTGGAGTCCTTCACCGCCCGGGAGATCGCGGCGACGGAGTTCCTGTACCGGACCGCGCCGGCCGGCTCGCTGGTCGTGACGGTCACCAACAACGTCCCGGACATCGACAAGGACTACGACCAGCACGACCGGGTGGTCATCGCCTGGAACCTGCTGGAGAACCGCAAGCTCCTCGTGAAGGACCCCCTCGCGGGCCTGGAGCAGGCCGTGGCGCTGGCCGCGCCGCCGGGCCCGGTGTACCTCGTGCTCAACCGCGCCCAGACCGCCGAGTGCTACATCACCGGCGTGCTGCCCGCCGACACCGTGCCCAGGCTGGAGACGGCCGTCAACGGCTCGCACCTGTTCTCGCCGGTGTTCCGCAACGCCGACGCCGTCGTGTACGAGCTCGTCGACCACAACGCGCCCGAGATCCAGCCCCACCCGCAGCAGCCGCAGCAGCCCAAACCGCAACCGCACGGAGGCCGGCCATGATCCGTGCCCCCGTACGACTTCCGGCGGGCATCCCTCCTGCCGAGACCGTCCTCGCGGTGTCCGGATGGGTGGCCCTCGCGGCCACCACCCTGCCCGGGGCCCTGCTGCCGCTGCGCGCCGTCGTCACGGCCGCCTTCCTGCTGCTCTGCCCCGGCGCGGCGGCCCTGCGGCTGACCCACCCGGTGCGTGCCGGGCGCCGCCGGGACCCGCTCGAAGCCGTCGTCCTCACCATCGCGTTCAGCATCGCCATCGACGCGGCCGTCGCCGAGGTCTTCTTCTTCACCCGGTCCATCAGCACCGCGCGGGCGGTCGGCGCGGTCGCCCTGCTCACCACGCTGACGGTCCTGGTGCCGGCCGCCGTCCGGCACCGCAGGCGCGCGGCGGGCACCGCCGCCGACCGGCCGTCCGAGGGGAGGCCACCGTCATGAGGCTCCGCCACCGAAGTCACGCCAGTCGGCGCCCCAGCCTCGCGCTGCGGGCCGGCCGGGCGGCCGGGGCCGGGCTGTTCGTCCTGCTGGCCGCCACCGCCGGCTGCTCCGCCGGGCAGGCCCCCCGGCCGGACGCGCCCGGCGCGTGGCACCTGGTCTTCAAGGAGGAGTTCGGCGGCTCCGCGCTCAACTCGTCGCACTGGGTGACCTGTTACGACTGGAACAACAACGGGTGCACCAACGCGGGCAACCGCGAGTCCGAGTGGTACCAGCCCGGGCAGGTGTCCGTCGGCGGCGGCGCCCTCACCCTCCAGGCCCGGCGCGTCACCACCCCGGGCTCCGACGGCCGGACGTACCCGTGGACGTCCGGCATGGTCTCCACCGGGCGGGAGAGCTGGGACGGCACCCCACGCTTCACCTTCACCCGGGGCTACGTCGCGGCGGCCGTCCGCATCCCCGCCGAGCAGGGCGTCTACCCCGCGTTCTGGCTGTCGCCGATCACCCGCGTCACCCCGCCGGAGATCGACGTGGCGGAGTTCCTCGGCACCTCGCGCAACGTCCAGATGTCCGTGCACTGGGCGGGCCCGGGCGGCAAGGACCTGTCCTCCGCCGGCCACTACGGGCCGCTGGACTTCCCGGCCGGCTACCACGTCTTCGCGCTCGACTGGGAGGCCGACTCGCTCACCTGGCTGGTCGACGGCCAGGCCAGGTACTGGATGACCGACAAGGCGAACATCCCGGACGTGGCCATGGAGATCCTGCTCAGCCTCGCCGTCGGCGTCCCCGACCAGCCGCCGGCCGCGGTCGACTCGGCCCGGATGCAGGTGGAGTGGGTCCGGGTCTGGCAGCACTGAAACGCCCGGCCGGGGCGCCCCCGTCAGGGCTCGGCTCTGTCAGGGCTCGGCTCTGTCAGGGCTCGGGCGGGCCGCCGACCGGACGCCCGAGCCCCGCCCGCAGCCGGCGGTAGCCGCGCCACGCCCTGGTGAGCACGGACTCGGGGTACGGCGCCACCCGCGCGCCCTGCCCGAGGGTCCACCCCCGGAACGCCTCCGGCCCCGTGCCGGCCCGGACGGTCAGCCGGGCGATCCGCAGCGGCTCGTCCGCGGCCGAGCTGAACGCGTTGCGCACCGCGCACCCGGACGTCCACCCGTGATCGCGCACCGCGCGCCGCACCGCGGCACTGGAGTAGCCGTGCGGGTAGGCGAAGGAGTCCACTTCGTGGCCGAGGACCTCCTCCAACTGCCGCTTGCAGTACCCGATCTCGCCGTCCAGCTTGCTCCACGACAGGGTGTCCAGCTGGGCGTGGGTCTGCCCGTGCCCGCCGATCTCGACTCCGCCAAGGACGTCCAGGTTGGCGATCTGACGCCACGTCAGCATCGGTGCGGGCGGCAGCAGGCTGCCCTCCGGCGCACCGCCGGGCGGGTGGACGGCCCCGGTGGTGACGAACAGGGTGGCCGGCAGGCCGCGGTCGGCGAGCTGCGGGGCGACCGTCCAGAAGAAGTCCTCGAAGCCGTCGTCGAAGGTCAGCACGGCCGCGTGCGGGGGCAGCCGGGGACCGCCGTGCAGGGCCGCGACCAGCCGGCGCAGCGGCACGACGGTCAGCCCGCTGTCGGCGATCCGGTCGAGCTGCTCGGCGAAGACCCGCGGGGAGACGGTGAAGGGCGCGATCCAGGCCGGCGGATCGTCGGCGACCGAGTGGTACAGGAAGACGGGTACGGCGGTCACGGCGCGCCCCCGCCGGACGGGGCGCCGCGGACGCGCTGGCGCAGCGGGCGGAGGCGCTGGCGCAGCGGGCGGAGGCGCTGGCGCAGCGCGCCGACCGCGTACCCGAGCGAGGTGGCCGAGACGCCCCCGAGGAGCGCGCCGACCGTGCGCAGGCCCCGGCCGCCGCCGGCCCGCACCTCCCGGAGGACGGCCCTCGGCAGGGTGGAGCGCAGGTAGCGGCGTTCGCTGGACAGGGCCCGGTCGGTGCCCGCCCGGCGGGCGACGGCGGCCTTGGACAGCCCCTCGCAGTAGCAGCGCGAGCGGAAGTACCGCCAGGTCGTCCGGGCGCCCGGCACGTGGTGCCGCACGGCCGCGGACGGCTCGTACAGCAGCAGCCCGCGCGGGTCGCGGGCGGCCAGGCGCAGGCACAGCTCGGTCTCCTCGCAGCCCAGCGGGCGCTTGCCGACCCGGCCGAGGTCGGTACGGAAGCCGCCGGCGGCGACCACCGCGGAGCGCCGGAAGGACATGTTGGCGCCGATGAAGTTCCGTACCGGGGACGGCCGTTCGGGCAGGCCGCGGTAGGAGCAGCCGACCACCCAGTCGAACTCCGGCGGGAACCACGCGGGCCGGCCCGCCTCCCACCAGGGCCGCACCAGGCCGCCGACGCCGAGCACGCGCGGATCGCGGTAGCCGGCCAGCAGCCGTTCGGTCCAGTCGGGTTCGGCGGCGGCGTCGTCGTCCAGGAACGCCACGACCTCGCCGCGCGCCGCGCGCACCCCGCTGTTGCGCGCGCCGGACAGGCCTTGGCGCTCGCTGTTGGGGAGGATCCGCACGGACGGGAAGGCGCCGGCCGCGCGGGCGGCGAGCTCGGGGCAGTGGTCCACGACCAGGAGGACGTCGTCGGCGGGCCGGTGCTGGCGGGCGACCGAGTCGAGGCACGTACACAGGTCGTCCCAGCGCTCCGTCGTATAGGCGCAGACCACCACGGACAGGCTCGGTGCGGTGCCCGTGCCCGTCCCCGTGCCCGTGGTGGTCCCGCTCGCGGCGCCGGTCATGGCGGTCCGTCAGCCCCTCCGGTTGTCGCGGTGCACGCGGCGCACCGCGTCAAGGGTGACGAGCGGCCAGTACAGCACGCCCATTAGCTCCAGCCGGGAGTGCCC
>NZ_JBFBDY010000437.1:0-5324 GCF_040683475.1 Kitasatospora sp. NPDC093558
CGGCTTCGCCGGTGGAGCGGCGCGGCGCGGACGGCTTGGCCGGTGGAGCGGCGCGGTTCGGACGGCGCGGCGCCGTTCAGACGACGCGGCGCCGTTCAGACAGCGCGGCGCGGTTCAGACGGCGCGGCGCGGTTCAGACGGCTTCGCCGGTGAAGGTGAGGGTCTCGTGGACGACGGTGACGGCCTGGTCGAAGCCGCTGGAGTGGAGGACCTGGCGGATGTCCTCGCTGGGGCCGTCCAGCACGATCTCCACGCCGGCCGGCAGGTGCTGCTGGGCGAAGGCCAGGCAGCGCACCCCGCTGGCGGAGATGGAGTCCAGGTCGTACATGCGCACCACCAGGCGGTTCAGGGGGCGTTGGACGGCCTGGTCCAGGAGGGTGCGAAGGGTGGGTACCCGTGCGTCGGTGAGGTCACCGGACAGGTAGACCGTGGCGGTGGGGCCGGTGAAACCGAGGTAGGCCTCGAAGCTCATCTGTGGTGTCCGTTCCCGCCGGCGGGCCGGTGCCCGTCGGCGTGCTGGGAGGGGGTGGTGGTGGCCGGCCGTGCCACGAGCACGGCGACGGCGTGGCCGGCGAGGGCCAGCGGGGTGTCGGCGGGGTGCGGCGGCTCGGTTCCGACCGGGTGGATGCGGCCGGCGGGCGGGGCCGCGGTGTCGGCGAACAGGTGCCAGGCGGTGTGCGGTGGCGCGGCGGGCAGGTCGATCGTGGTGGGGCCGGGGCGGGCGCTGGCCGCGATCAGCACGGTGTCGCCGGTGGCCGGTGCGGGGCCCGCCTCGTGCAGCATCAGGACCAGCAGTCCGGAGGCGTGCGACCAGTCGGGCCGGTGCGGGTGTTCGCCGTGCCAGCTCAGTTGGGCCGGCCCGCCGTGCGCGGGCGGGGTGTCGCCCGGGTGCGCGGCTCGGCGCAGGACGGGGTGGGCGCGGCGGAAGGCCAGGCAGGCGCGGACGAAGTCGGGCAGGTCGCGGTCGGCGGCCGGGTCCCAGTCCAGCCAGCTGATCGGGTTGTCCTGGCCGTAGGCGTTGTTGTTGCCCTGCTGGGTGCGGGCGCGTTCGTCGCCGGCCAGCAGCATCGGCACGCCGTGGGCGGTCAGCAGCAGCAGGAGTGCGTTGCGCCGCTGGCGTTCGCGCAGCCGGCGGATCCGGGGGTCGTCGGTGGGGCCCTCGTGGCCGGTGTTCCAGCTGGAGTTGTCGGGCGCGCCGTCGGTGCCGCCCTCGCCGTTGGCGTCGTTGTGCGGGCGGTCGTAGGAGGTCCAGTCGGCGAGGGTGAAGCCGTCGTGGCTGGCGACGAAGTTGACGGAGGCGGCGGTGCCGCGTCCCGCGTAGAGGTCGGGTGAGCCGATCATGCGGGCCGCGAGGTCGCCGACGGTGGCGGGGCGGCCGATCAGGAAGCGGCGCACGGTGTGCAGGAAGCGGGTGTTCCACTCCATCCAGCGTCCGTAGTGGGGGAAGCGCCCCACCAGGTCGCAGCCGGTGGCGTCGAAAGGTTCGGCGATGAGCTTGCGGCGCGCGAGGACCGGGTCGCAGGCGGCGGCTTCGAGCAGCGGCGGGTTGGCGAGCAGTTCGCCGTCCGTGCCGCGCGCCAGGATGGGGGCCATGTCGAAGCGGAAGCCGTCGATGTGGAACTCCGTGGCCCAGTAGCGCAGGCACTGGAGGATGAACGCCCGGGTGATGGGGTGGTTGGCGTTGACGGTGTTGCCGGTGCGGGTGAGGTTGCGGTAGGAGCCGTCCGGGGCGTGCAGGTAGAACGCGTCGTCGTCCAGGCCCCGCAGGGACAGCGTCGGGCCCCGGTGGTCGCCTTCCGCGGTGTGGTTGAAGACGACGTCGAGGACGACCTCGATCCCGGCCCGGTGCAACTCCCGTACCAGTTCCTTCAGTTCCCGCACCGGCCCGCCGTCGGCGGCGCCGGCGGCGGCGTAGGCGGCGGCGTAGGCGGCCTTGGGGGCGAAGAAGCCGACCGGGTTGTAGCCCCAGAAGTTGCGCAGCGGCCGGCCGGTGGCGGGGTCGTGGAAGGGGTTGTCCGTCTCGTCGAATTCGAAGACCGGCATCAGTTCGACGCAGTTGACGCCCAGGTCCCGCAGGTAGGGGATCTTCTCGATGAGGCCTGCGTAGGTGCCCGGTTGCCGGACGCCGGAGGAGGGGTGGCGGGTGAAGCCGCGGACGTGGAGCTCGTAGACGACGAGGTCCTCGGGTGCGATGCCCGGGGGCTCGACGCCCTGCCAGTCGAAGGTGGCGTCGGGCACGGCGCAGCGGTAGTTCTTCGTCTCGCCCCACCGTTCGCCGCCCACGAGGAGCTTGGCGTAGGGGTCGAGGAGGATCCCGTCGGCGGTGCGGCCGGTGCGGGGGCCTTGGGGGTCCTGGACCCGGTAGCCGTAGTGGGTGCGGGCGGGGGTGAGGCCGGGGACGGTCATGGTGAACACGTCGCCGACGCGGCCGTGTTCGGGGAAGGGGATCTCGGTGCGGGGGCGTGCGTCGTGCGGGTCGTCCGGGTCGAACAGGACGAGGGCGGCCGTGCGCGCGCCGGGGGCGTGGAGGGTGAAGTTGATTCCTCCAGGGGCGGGGGTGGCGCCGGGCAGCAGCGGGTTGCCGGGGGTGGTGGCGGGCGGCCCGGGCGGGGCGGCCGGGGTGCGGGTGCGCAGTGTCGCCGCGGGCATCGGGTTCACTCCTCGACGGGGCGCAGCCGGACCTTGACGGTCAGGCGTTCGCTGCTCTGCGGCAGTTTCACGGTCATGGCTTCGGGGTCGAAGGCGGTGGTGGGGGCGCCGTCGATGTGGACGCGGTCGAGCAGGACGCGGCCGGGGGGCAGGATGTCGGGGGCCACGCGCAGGAGTTGTCCGGGGTAGGAGGCGTCGGTGCGGGGGCTGAACCACAGGTCGAGGGGTTCGCGGTTGACCAGGAGCTGGGTGTAGACCTCGGCGAGGTAGCAGAGTTCGGCCTTGTGGTACATGGCCATGGCGTGGCTGCCCTTGAGGCGTTCGTTGCCGACGAGGTAGGGGATGCCCTGGGCGAGGACGGTGAAGTGGACGGCTCCTTCGTCGTGGTCGAGGAAGAAGGCGTTGTAGAAGGCGGACGCCTCGCGGGCGTGCCGGCGGTAGGCGGGGTCGGGGGTGTGGCCGGTGAGGATGAGGTAGGCGAGGATGGCCTGTTCCTGCTGCCACCAGGTTTTGCGGTCGTGCCAGACGAAGGCGTGGCGGCCGTCCTCGGCCTGTCGTTGCAGGAGGTCGTACCAGCCGCCGCGCTGGGGGTCGCGGCCCAGTGGGGGCAGGGTGGTGGCGATGGTGTGGGCGAGGGCGGTGTACTCGCGTTTGGGCAGGGCGGCGTTCATCCGCATGAGGTTCCAGGCGATCTTCAGGTTGTGGCCGATGACGGCGCGGTCCTGCTGCCAGCCCCAGGAGTGGTCGGGGGTCCAGTCGGCGTAGAAGCGCTCGTTGACGAAGGGGCTGCCGGCGGGGGTGCGGTCGGGCATGTGGGTGACGATCATGTCGAAGGTGTGCTCGAGCATGCGGCGGTAGCGTTCGTCGCCGGTGGCGAGGTAGAGGTTGATGAGGTAGGCGGGGGCGTGGTCGCCGACGGAGTTCCAGTTCTTGCGGGAGTGGTTGGGGCCCAGGGCGTCGTGGTGCGGGCTGAGGGTGACCGGGTCGATGTGGGAGTAGTAGCCGCCCAGGCGGGTGTCGCGGAAGTAGCGTTCGAAGAGCCGGACGGTGGCCTCGATGTCGTCGCGGATGACGGGGTCGCCGGTGATGCGGTAGGTCTGGGTGAGGCCGACGAGGGCGTAGATCTGCTCGTAGGCGGGGATGGCGCGGTAGTCGTCGCCGAACTCGGAGGCGAAGAGCTTGCGTTCGCGGGTGCCGGCGACGTCGATGCCGTGGTACCAGTAGACGAGGTCCTCGGCCTCGTCGTGGAAGCGCATGTGGTCGTGCAGGTAGTGCGAGCCGCGTTCGGCGACGTCGAGGTAGTCCTGGTTGCCGGTCAGCATGTAGGCGCTGGCCATGCCGTAGACCATGCGGGAGATGGTGTCGGTCTCCTGGACGTGCTCGGCGGTCTTGTGGCCGCTGGCGCGGATCTGGGTGCGGTAGTGGGCGAAGTCGACGGGGCCGTCGCCGAACTGGGAGCGGCGGTAGAAGCGGGCGAGCTGGTCGAGTTGGCGCACCCACCAGCCGGGGGCCTCGAAGGGGTAGGGGTCGTTCTCGTCGCCGACTACGACGAGGCGGTCGGCCTGGTAGTGGCGGGTGCCCTGGGGTCCGGCGTAGACGGGGCCGTAGCTGAAGACCATGACGCCGGGGCGCAGGAGTTCTGCGATGCGGCCGGTCACGTCGTGGTAGGGCTGTCCGAGGTTGCGCATGAGCTGGGCGCTGGTGGTGTCGGTCAGGTGGATCGTCACGTCTCCGGCTTCGGGGGTGCGCAGGGTGAAGCGGGAGCCGCGGTGTTCGCGGACCTGGCCGGCGATCAGGTCCGAGAAGGAGATGGGGAGGTCAGCGGCCACGACGGGGCTCCTCGGGCGCAGGGCGGACGGGGGTGCGCGCGGTGTGCGGGGTGTGCGGGGTGTCCGGGGTGTTCATGCGGCTTCCTGCGGGGCGACGGCCAGGCGTTCGATCACGGTGCGGGCCAGCAGGTGGCAGTGGTCGACCGTGCGGGCGGTGACCAGGTCGCGGTCGACCACGACGTCCTGGTTGAGGTAGACGGCGCCCATGTTGCGCACGTCCGCGACCAGGTTGTTGTGGCAGGTGACGGGCCGTTCGCGGATCAGGTCGGGGGCGCCGGAGACGAGCATCAGGCCGTGGCAGGAGAAGGCCTTGACGAGGTGCGGGATCCGGAAGGCGCGGCGCAGCAGTGCGAGGGCGGGGGCGTCGTGGTCGACGTCCTCGCTGTAGCGCAGGCGGTCGGCGACCATGCCGGAGGGGACGACGAGTGCGGAGAACTGCAGGAGGTCGTGGTAGTCCAGTTTCTCCAGGTCGTCGTCGACTTCGATGGTGGCGCGGTGTTCGTGTCCGGTGAAGACGAGGGAGGGCTGGCCCCACAGCCGGCTGAGCAGGCGTACGTCCGCCCCGTCCTCGGCGAACCTGCGCTGGTAGTAGGCGATCTCCTCCTCGACGAAGTCGCTCTCCAGGAGGATGCCGATACGTTTGCCGGCCAGGCGGCCGGTTTTCAGTGGCTTGACGGTTCCCATGGCGGAGTCCCCGAGTTCGTGTGGTGGTCAGGGCGGGCGTGGTCGTGGGTCGGGTGGGGCCCCCCGGCGGGTGGCCGGCGGGGCCGGGCGGGTCACATCTGCGGGGATCCGGGCCAACCGGGGATGGCGGCGACCGTGGAGGTGAGGATTCCCGGGGTGGCG
>NZ_JBFBDY010000438.1:0-5323 GCF_040683475.1 Kitasatospora sp. NPDC093558
GGCTGCGCCCGGACACCGACGTGTGCCGGTGCGAGGAGGTGCCGGTGGCGGCGATCCGGGAGGCGGTGGACGAACTCGGCGCGGGCGACCCGCGGACCGTCAAGCTGCTGACCCGGGCCGGGATGGGGTGGTGCCAGGGCCGGATGTGCGGTCCGGCCGTGGCCTGCCTTGCCGGGGGGCCCGCGCCGGGCCCGGACCGGCGGCCGTTCGCCTGCCCGGTGCCGCTCTCGCAGCTGGCGGCCGGCGACTGAGCCGCGCCCGGGCGAACACGGGGGCCGGGGACTCTTGTCTCCGGCCCGTCCCCACTAATAAAATGTCACACCTCACCAAGGAGTCATCATCGTGTCCCACACCCCGCACGACACCACCCGGCCCTGGCGCGGCATCATGGTCGCCACCGCGATCCCGCTGCGCCCGGACCTCTCCGTCGACTACGACGCCTACGCCGAGCACGTCCGCTGGCTGATCGACAACGGCTGCGACGGCGTCGTCCCCAACGGCTCGCTCGGCGAGTACCAGACCCTCACCGACGACGAGCGCGCCCGCGTCGTCGAGGTGGCCGTCGAGGCGGCCGGCGACGGCGCCCGCGTCATGCCCGGCGTCGCCGCGTACGGGAGCGCCGAGTCGCGCCGCTGGGCCGAGCAGGCCGCGGAGGCGGGCGCCGGCTCCGTCCTGCTGCTGCCGCCGAACGCCTACCGGGCCGACCACGCCTCCGTCCGCGCGCACTACGCCGAGGTGGCCAGAGCGGGCGTGCCGGTCGTCGCCTACAACAATCCGATCGACACCAAGGTCGACCTCGTCCCCGCGCTGCTCGCCGACCTGCACGCGGACGGCTCGATCGTCGCGGTCAAGGAGTTCAGCGGCGACGTCCGCCGGGCCTACGAGATCGCCGAACTCGCCCCCGGGCTCGACCTGCTGATCGGCGCGGACGACGTGCTGCTGGAGCTCGCGCTGGCCGGTGCGGTCGGCTGGATCGCCGGCTACCCGAACGCGCTGCCGGAGGCCTCGGCGGCGCTCTACAAGGCCGCCGTCGCGCACGACCTGGAGACCGCGCTGCCGCTCTACAAGGCGCTGCACCCGCTGCTGCGCTGGGACTCCAAGACCGAGTTCGTCCAGGCCATCAAGCTGTCCATGGACATCGCCGGGCGCCCCGGCGGGCCCGTCCGGCCGCCGCGCCGGCCGCTGGGGGCCGAGGCCGAGGCGGTCGTCCGCGCGGCCACCGAGAAGGCGCTGGCCGAGGGGCTGGCGTAGGTACGAGCCGTCACCAGGCCGGCTGACGGGGCGGCCGGCCCACATCCTCCGAGGGGAGTTCCGACTCATGCGCAGCCGTCACGTGTTCCACGCCGTCGACTCGCACACCGAGGGCATGCCGACCCGGGTCGTTACCGGCGGGTTCGGCGTCGTCCCCGGAGCCACCATGGCCGAGCGCCGGGTGCACTTCCAGCAGCACCTGGACCACTTTCGCACGCTGCTGATGTACGAGCCGCGCGGGCACGCGGCGATGAGCGGCGCGATCCTGCAGCCGCCGACCCGGCCGGACGCCGACTACGGGGTGCTGTTCATCGAGGTGTCCGGGCTGCTGCCGATGTGCGGGCACGGCACGATCGGCGTCGCCACCGTGCTGGTGGAGACCGGGATGGTGCCGGTCGTCGAGCCGGTGACCACCGTGCGGCTGGACACCCCGGCCGGGCTCGTGGTCGCCGAGGTGCACGTCGAGGACGGCGCGGCCAAGGCCGTGACGATCCGCAACGTCGCCTCGTACTCCGTCGCGCTCGACCGCAAGATCGACGTGCCCGGGTACGGGACGGTGAGCTACGACCTTGCATACGGCGGCAACTTCTACGCGATCCTGCCGCTCGCCGAGTTCGGGCTGCCGTTCGAGCGCGAGCGCAAACAGGACATCCTCTCCGCCGGGCTGGCCCTGATGGACGCGATCAACGCGGGCCCCGAGCGGCCGGTGCACCCGGAGAACCCGTCCTTCCACAGCTGCCACCACGTGCAGTTGCTCGCCCCCGGCTCGACCGCCGAGCACTCGCGGCACGCGATGGCCATCCACCCCGGCTGGTTCGACCGCTCGCCGTGCGGCACCGGCACCTCGGCGCGGATGGCCCAGCTGCACGCGCGCGGCGAACTGCCGCTCGGGCGGGACTTCCGTAACGACTCCTTCATCGGGACGACCTTCGTCGGGCGCCTGGTCGAGGAGACCGAGGTGGCCGGGCGGCCGGCGGTGGTGCCGACCGTCACCGGGCGGGCCTGGGTGACCGGCACCGCCCAGTACTTCCTCGATCCCACCGACCCGTTCCCGGCGGGCTTCTTGCTGTGACCGGGCCTGCTGTGACCGAGTCTGTCGTGATGTTCCGTTCGAAGGGCTGATCTGCCGTGACCATCACCTCGTACAACCCCGCCGACCCCGCGGACCTCGTCGTCGCCGTCGAGGAGCCCGGCGCCGAGGCCGTGCGGGCCGCCGTCGCGCGGGCCCGCGGCGCCCAGGCCGGCTGGCTGGCCGCGGGCGCGGGCGCCCGGTCGGTGGCGCTCGGCCGGATCGCCGACGCGGTCGAGGCGCACGCGGAGGAACTCGCCGCGCTGGTCGTGCGCGAGGTCGGCAAGCCGCTCGCCGAGGCGCGCGGCGAGGTCGCCCGCACGGCGGCGATCTGGCGGTACTACGCGCAGGCGCCGTACGCGCCGTCCGGGGCCGTGCACGAGACCGCGGGCGGGCCCGGGCTGCTGCTCACCCGGCGGCGGCCGCACGGGGTGGCCGGGCTCATCGCGCCGTGGAACTTCCCGCTGGCGATCCCGAGTTGGAAGGCCGCCCCGGCGATGGCGGTCGGCAACGCGGTGGTGCTCAAGCCCGCCCCCGAGGCGACGGCGTGCGCGCTGCGGCTGGCCGAGCTGGTGGCGCTCGCCGGGCTGCCGCAGGACGTGTTCGCGGTGCTGCCGGGCGGCGCGGAGGAGGGCGCGGCGCTGGTCGACGCGGCGGACGTCGTGTCGTTCACCGGCTCCACGGGGGTCGGCCGGGCCGTCGTCCGGGCGGCCACCGAACGCGGGGTGCCGGTGCAGGCCGAACTCGGCGGGCTGAACGCCGCGCTGGTGCTGCCGGACGCCGACATCGCGCAGGCCGCCGGGCACATCGCCGCCGCCGTCGCCGGGTACGCGGGGCAGAAGTGCACCGCCACCAGCCGGGTGATCGCGGTCGGCGAGGCATACGGACCGCTGCGGGACGCGCTGGTCAAGGCGCTGGAGGCGGCGGACGACGCGGTCTGCGGGCCCGTCGTCAACGCCGCCGCCCGGGACCGGCTGACGGGCGCCGTCGACTCGGCCGTCGCCGCCGGGGCCACCGTGCTCACCGGCGGGCGGGTGCCCGAGCGGCCCGGCTGGTACGTCGAGCCGACGCTGCTCGCCGGGGTGCCCGCCGAACACCCGCTGGCGCGCGAGGAGTTCTTCGGCCCGGTCGCCGTGCTGCACGCCGCGGCCGACCTGGACGCGGCGATCGTGCTCGCCAACGACACCCCGCACAGCCTGGCCACCTCGGTGCACAGCGGCAGCCTGGACGTCGCCCTGGCCGCCGCCGACCGGCTGGACGCGGGCATGATCCGGATCAACGCGCCGTCCAGCGGCGTCGACTTCCACCTGCCGTTCGGCGGTGCCAAGGGCGCGAGCCACGGCGAGCGCGAGCAGGGGCAGGCGGCGCTCGACTTCTACACCGTCGGGCGCACGATCAGCGTGCTGCCGGCCGGGCCGGGCGGGGGCGCGTGATGTACGTCCGCACCGTCGACTACCACACGGCCGGCGAGCCGTTCCGGATCGTGCTGGACGGCGCCCCGGTGATCCCCGGCGACAGCGTCGCCGAGCGGCGGGCGATCGCGATCGGCGCGGGCGGCCGGGCGACCGCGCCCCGGCCGAGCGCACTGGACGACGTCCGGCGGCTGCTCAGCCGCGAGCCGCGCGGGCACGCCGGAATGTACGGCGGGTTCCTGGTGCCGCCGGACGACGACGAGGCACACCTGGGCGTCCTGTTCTGGCACAAGGACGGCTACTCGACGGCCTGCGGGCACGGCACCATCGCGCTCGGCGCGTGGGCGGTGGACTCCGGGCTGGTCGCGGCCCCCGCGGACGGCGTGGCGCGGGTGCGGATCGACGTGCCGTCGGGGCGCGTCACGGCGCTGGTCCACCGGGCCGGCGGGCGGACCACCGGCGTGACCTTCCGCAACGTGCCGTCGTGGGTGAGCGCGCCGGCGCTGCCGGTGGCGACCTCGCGCGGCACGGTGGAGGTCGCGGTGGCGCACTCCGGGGCCTGCTACGTCACGGTGCCGGCGGCGGCGCTGGGGCTGTCGGTCGACACCGCGCGGCTGGCCGAACTCACCGCCGCGGGACGGGAGATCGCGCGGGCGCTGGAGGGCTCGGAGGCGGTCGCGCATCCGTCGGACCCGCAGCTGACGGGCGTCTACGGGGTGGTGCTGTACGACGAACTGCCCTGGGACGGGCCCGGGTTGAGCCAGCGCAACGTCACCGTCTTCGCGGACGGGCAGATCGACCGCTCGCCCTGCGGCTCCGGCACCTCCGCCCGGCTCGCGGTGCTCGCGGCGCAGGGGCGGATCGCGCCGGGGGATGAGCTGCGGCACGAGTCGGTCATCGGGACGGTGTTCCGCGGGCGGGTGCTGCCGGGCGGGGAACCGCTGGGCGAAGGCGTCGTCACGGAGGTGACGGGGGCGGCGCACCGGACCGGGGAGCACGGATTCGTGCTGGAGGAAGGGGACGGGCTTGGGGCAGGGTTCCTCCTGTGACTTCTTCTGACGCGAGTTCCTACGTACCGCCCGGTGCGGCGGCTGAGCCGCTCCAGTACGCCGTGCCGGGTGCCGGCGGCGTCACGCCCGCCCGGGCCGCCGACGCGATCGAGCGGATGCTGCTCGACGGGCTCGATCCCGAGGCGGCGCCCGTCCGCAGCGCCGTGCCCGTCCCGGCGGGCGAGCTGCTGATGATGCCGGCCGCCGCCGGGCGGTACGCGGGCGTCAAGATCGCCGGCGTCGCGCCCGCCAACCCCGGCCGCGGCCTGCCCCGGATCACCGGCAGCTACCTCCTGCTCGACGGGCCCACCCTCCAGCCCGTCGCGCTGCTCGACGGCGCCGCGCTCACCGCGCTGCGCACGCCCGCCGTCACCGCCGTCGCCCTGCGGCGGCTCGCCCCGCCGGACGCCGCGCACCTCGTGCTGTTCGGCGCCGGGCCGCAGGCGTACGGGCACCTCGACGCGCTGCTCGGGATCCGGCCGCTGACCCGGCTCACCGTGGTGGCGCGCAGTGCCGGGCCCGCGCAGGCCTTGGCCGCGTAC
>NZ_JBFBDY010000439.1:0-5304 GCF_040683475.1 Kitasatospora sp. NPDC093558
GGCTGCCCGGCGGCCGGGTCGAGGGGCCGGAGCTCGCGCCCTCGCTGACCGTCGGCGCGTGGCTGCTCGAACGCGCCGGGGTGACCCTGCCGACGCACGCCTGCGCCGTGCCCGAGGACGCCCCCGCCGACCGCATGCTCGGGCTGGGCCAGGGGCTGGCCGGGCTGGCCGACCGGGTCGCCCTGCTGGTCCTCGGCGGCGGCAGCGCCTGCCGCACCGTGAAGGCGCCCGGCTACCTGGACGAGCGCGCCGAGGACTACGACGCGGCGCTGGCCGCCGCCCTGGGCGCGGCCGACCTGCCCGCCCTGGCCGCGCTGGACCCCGCCCTGGCCGCCGAGCTGAAGGCCGACGGCCGGGCGCCCTGGCAGGTGCTGGCCGGCGCCGCCGAGGGCGCCGGCCTCACCGCGCGGCTGGGCTACCAGGACGCGCCGTACGGCGTCGGGTACTTCGTGGCGTCCTGGAGCCGAGGCACTCAGGCCTGAGGGGCCTGGGGGTCCGGGCCCCCGTCGTCCGGCTTCGGCTTGTGGGCGAAGTCGTCGACCGCGCCCTTGGCCTTGGTCGCGCCGTGCTCGATCTTGTCGCTGTACTTGCCCTTGGTCGCCTTGTCGATCGCGCCGCCGGCCTTGTCCACCATGTGCTCGATCTGTTCGCTGTGGTCACCCGCCAGCTTGCTGGCCTTCTCCTTGAGCTCCTCGGCCTTGCCCTTGAGGTTGTCCATCAGACCCATGGCGATCTCCTTCCATCCCTGTTCCCTGCACAACGTCCGGGAGCGGTAAAGCGTTCGCAAAACGGGCTCAGCTGCGGAAACGGCCGGAAACAGTCATATCGTCGCGCAATCGGAGGCGAGTGGCAGCCCGGTGCCCGGCGCGGCGGCGGTTTTGCGAGACTGGAGCGGTGAGCAGCTCCCGCACCGTCCAGCCCCCCGTCGTGTCGATCGTCGGGGCGACCGCCGCCGGCAAGTCCGACCTCGCCGTCGCCGTCGCCCGCAGCCTCGGCGGCGAGATCGTCAACACCGACTCGATGCAGCTCTACCGGGGCATGGACATCGGCACCGCCAAGCTCACGGCGGAGGAGCGCGGCGGGATCCCGCACCACCTGCTGGACGTCTGGGACGTCACCGAGGCCGCCAGCGTCGCCGAGTACCAGCGGCTGGCCCGCGCCGAGATCGACCGGCTGCTCGCCGCCGGGCGGGCCGCGGTGCTGGTCGGCGGCTCCGGGCTGTACGTCCGGGCGGCGATCGACGAGATGGAGTTCCCCGGCACCGACCCGGCGGTCCGCGCCCGGCTGGAGGCGGAGCTCGCCGAGGCCGGCCCGTACGCGCTGCACCGGCGGCTGGCCGGGCTCGACCCGGCGGCGGCCGAGGCGATCCTCACCGGCAACGGGCGGCGGATCGTCCGCGCGCTGGAGGTCATCGAGATCACCGGGCAGCCGTTCACCGCCAACCTGCCGAGCAACACCGCCGTCTACGACGCCGTGCAGATCGGCGTCGCGGTGCCGCGCCCCGAACTGGACGAGCGGATCACCCTGCGCGTCGACCGGATGTGGGAGGCCGGACTGCTCGACGAGGTGCGCGCGCTCGAACGGGTCGGCCTGCGCGACGGGAAGACCGCCTCCCGGGCGCTCGGGTACCAGCAGGTGCTCGACCACTTCGCCGGCGCGTGCACGGAGGACGAGGCGAGGGCCGAAACCGTACGGGCCACCAAGCGCTTCGCCCGCCGCCAGGAGTCCTGGTTCCGCCGGGACGACCGGATCCACTGGCTCTCCCGCCCGGCCGGCACCGACCCGGTCGAGCTGCTGGAACGTTCCCTTGAGCTGATCGACCGTCAGCGGGTACCGGCCGCGTAGGCGGGATCCGGCCACTTCGGCGGTGCAGCTGCGCGAGCACGTGGCCGTGCAGGACCAACCGGGGGTTACGGCCCGATCACGTGATGGCCACGGATCACCCGCCGACCCCGGAGAGGCCCGGAACGGCCCTCTGGACATGCCATCATCGATGTCATAAGGGGTCGGCCCGGGCGGGCCGGCCGTACCGGCCGCGAGTCCGCTCGTGTCGAACTGTCAGGGGAGGCCGTGTGTCGACGGGTACCGGCCCCGAGTCCGGCCAGAGCGGGAGCGTCACCGCACCGGCCGACGAGTTCGACGAGTCGACGATGGGGGACCTCCCCGTGCTGACCGGCCTGGACGCACCCACCTCCTACGCCGTCGCGCTGCCGAAGCTGGACACCAGCGGCCCGGCCGGCGCGGTGCACGAGCGGGAGATCCGGCCGCTGCGCCGGCTGCGGTGGTGGCAGACGCTGCCGATCGCGCTGCTCGGCACCCTCGGCTCGCTGATGTTCAGCTTCCCGCTCGCCTTCGGCTCCGCCGGGGCGCGGGCGACGATGGTCGGGATGCTCGGGCTGCTGTTCACCGCCGCCTCGGTCGGCTGGGGCGCGATGGCCGCCCGGCACGCCGGCTACAAGTGGCCGGGCCTGCCGCGCCGGGGCTCCGGGAAGCGGGCCGGGTGGAAGGCGATCGTCGTCTACACGCTGATCGCGCTGGCCGCCTGCGCCCTCGCCGTCTGGCGCGTCGCCCACCTCCGGTAGCCCGGAGGGTCGACCGCCTTCGGTGGGTCCCCACTCTCCTCAGTACCATCGGAGGGGTGAGCGCATCCTCTTCGCAGCGGGCCGGCATCCCCTTCCTCAAGGGGCACGGCACCCAGAACGACTTCGTCATCGTCCCCGACCCGGACGGCCGGCTGGCGATCGGCCCGGAGGCCGTCGCCGCGCTGTGCGACCGCCGGGCGGGCATCGGCGGGGACGGGCTGCTGCGCGTCGTGCGCTCTGCCGCCGAGCCGGCCGCCGCGGACCTCGCCGACCGGGCCGAGTGGTTCATGGACTACCGCAACTCCGACGGCAGCATCGCCGAGATGTGCGGCAACGGCCTGCGGGTCTTCGCCCGCTACCTGGTCGAGGCCGGCCACGCCAAGCCCGGCGAGATCGCCGTGGCCACCCGGGCCGGCGTGCTGACCGCACGGGTCGCCGAGGACGCCGAGGACGGCACGGCCGGCGAGATCACCATCGACATGGGCCGCGCGAAGCTGCCCGGTCCCGACGGCATCGAGGTCGCGGTCGGCGAGCGGCGCTGGCCCGCGCTCAACGTCAACATGGGCAACCCGCACGCCGTCGCGTTCGTCGAGAGCCTCGACCACGCCGGCGAGCTGCTGCGCCCGCCGCTCACCAGCCCCGAGAGCGCCTACCCGGAGGGCGTCAACGTCGAGTTCGTGGTGGACCGCGGGCCGCGGCACGTCGCCATGCGGGTGCACGAGCGCGGCTCCGGCGAGACCCTCTCCTGCGGCACCGGCGCGTGCGCCGTCGCGGTGGCCTCGATCCGCCGGGACGGGCTCGACCCGGCGGTCACCGGCGAGGCCGCGACGTACACGGTGGACCTGCCCGGCGGGCGGCTGACGATCACCGAGCACCCGGACGGCCTGGTGCAGATGACCGGCGCGGCCGTGATCGTGGGGGCCGGCGAGATCGACCCCCGGTGGTGGGCGGCGCTGACCGGCTGACGGCCCGGTTTGCCCATTTCGTACGGTGACGAATCCCCCCGATCGAGTGATACCGGTCGCAGAGGGGAAGCGAGGCATCGCGCAACGTGCTGTGCTCGGTAGCATGGATCACCGGGTCGGCGCCCCTCGTCGGGGCGGCCGCCGGTGACCGTTGCCGGAGGTGCGATGACCATCGAAGCCGGGCAGCCTTTCGGGCCGCCGCCGACAAGCACGCGGCAAACCGGGGTCCTGCGGCCCTTAAGCGGACTGAGCCGGGCCGCGCTCGGCCGCGCCGGGCGGGCCGCCCTGCTGGCCACCGGCCGCCAGCCGGTGCCGGACGCGCTCGAACCGCTCGTCCGGGTCCACCGCGAGCATCACCCGCAGGCCGACCTCGGGCTGCTCGCGCGGGCCTACCGGCTGGCCGAGGCCAGCCACCGCGGGCAGAAGCGCAAGAGCGGCGAGCCGTACATCACCCACCCGCTGGCCGTCACCATGATCCTGGCCCAACTCGGCGCCGGGACGACGACGTTGGTCGCCTCGCTGCTCCACGACACGGTGGAGGACACCGAGTTGACGCTGGACCAGGTCGGCGCCGGGTTCGGGCCCGAAGTCGCCTACCTGGTCGACGGGGTGACGAAACTGGAGAAGGTCGACTTCGGCGCCGCCGCCGAGGCCGAGACCTTCCGCAAGATGCTGGTCGCCACCGGGGACGACGTCCGGGTGATGGTGATCAAGCTCGCCGACCGGCTGCACAACATGCGCACCATCCGGCACATGAAGCCGGCCAGCCAGGTGCGGATCGCCAAGGTCACCCGGGACGTGCTGATCCCGCTGGCCGAACGGCTCGGCATCCAGGTGCTCAAGGCGGAGCTGGAGGACATCGTCTTCGCCACCCTGCACCCCGAGGAGCACGCCCGCACCCGCACCCTGATGGCCGGTCACGAGGCCGAGCCGGACACCCTGCTGGAGCCGTTCGCCCGGCTGCTGGCCCGGCAGCTGGCCGAGGCCGGGGTGGCCGCCGAGGTCACCGTGCGGCCGCGGCACTGCGTCTCGCTGCACCGGGTGCTGCTCAAGCGGGCCGCCGCGCCCGGGCCGGACGGACAGCCGCAGCGGCCGCAGCCGGCCGACTTCGGGCGGCTGCTGGTGGTCGTCGAGGAGAACGCCGACTGCTACGCCGTGCTCGGCGAACTGCACACCTGCTGGACGCCGCTGCCCGGGGAGTTCAACGACTTCGTCGCCGCCCCCAAGTTCAACCTCTACCAGTCGCTGCACACCGCCGTGGCGCTGGAGGGCGAGGTCGTCGAGGTGCTGGTGCGCACCCGGCGGATGCACGAGGTGGCCGAGACCGGGGTGGTCGCCCTCGGCGACCCGGAGCCCGCCGCGGCCGTCCAGGACGCCGACGAGCTGGACCGCACCGACCCGGCCAGGCCCGGCTGGCTCAGCCGGCTGCTGGAGTGGCAGCAGGAGACGCCCGACCCGGACGCCTTCTGGTCGGCGCTCACCGCCGACCTGGCCGGGGACCGGGAGATCACCGTCGTGACGGAGTGCGGCGAAACGCTTCAGCTGCGGGCCGGCGCCACCTGCGTGGACGCCGCCTACCTGCTCGGCGAGGACACCGGCCACCGCTGCATCGGCGTCCGGGTCAACGGGCGGCTCACCGCGCTGTCCACCGTCCTCCAGGACGGCGACCTGATCGCCGTGCTCACCGAGACCGTGCCCGCCGGGGTGCCGTCCGACGGGCTGGCGTCCGACGGCACGCTGTTCGACGGGTTGCTGCT
>NZ_JBFBDY010000440.1:0-5265 GCF_040683475.1 Kitasatospora sp. NPDC093558
AGGACATCGCCCGCCCCACGGGGGTAAGGGCGGACGACATCCGCGCGCCGGGTGACCGGGCGGTTCCGGCTCCCCCCGGGCCGGAACCCCCGCCCCCACGCGGGCGAACCGTCCACTCGTGGCGCCGCCCCGGTGACCGCCGCTGCCCTGGTGGAGACGGCCGAGCCGGGACGGAAGCGGGGAACCGCGGCCGCGATCGCCATTCTGGGCACACGGCGCCCACCCCGGCATGGGGGACCGGCCCCCATCTTTTTACGAGCGTCGCGCTTTTTCCGCGCGTCGCGATCCTGGTCAGCGGCGCTGCGCGCCCACCCCGGCTAGATCAAACTCTTGTGCGGACGGTCCTCCGGCTGCCACTCTCTGTGCCGTGACCACTCCTCCGAGCGACGCGACGGCCAAGGCTCCGAAGGGCCGTTGGTGGACGCCCGGCCTGCGCCCCGGCGAGCCGGCGGGCGACGGCCCGCCCGCGTGGGCCGCCTTCGTCGACGAAGCGGTCGCCGACGCCGACACACCACGGCTGCCGGCGGGCCCACTCCCCGGCACCACCGGATTCCGGCCGGTCGTGGCCCCCCTCGTCCGGGCCACACTGGCCCGCGTACGCGCCGAAGTACCGCCGGAGCTCGCCGACTTACCGGCCATCCGGACCCAGCTCGCCGACGGCCTCGCGGACGCACTCACCCGACGGGCCGCCCGCACGCTCGTCCGGGAACTCCACACCGCCCGTGCGGCCGGCCCCACCCCGGAGGCGCGATTCCGCTCGTTCATCGACCTGACGGCCCGCCGCCCCGGCCTGTCCGCGCTCCTCCACCAATACCCCGTCCTCGCAAGGATCCTGGCGCAGACCTGCCTCACCACCGCCGACGCACTCACCGACCTCCTCGACCGGTTCACCGCCGACCGGGCGGACATCGTCACCACCCTGCTCGGCGACACCGACCCCGGCCCGCTGACCGCCGTCCACCGCACCGGCGACCAGCACCGCCGCGGCCACGCCGTCGCCGTCCTGCAGTTCGCCGACGGCGAGAGGGTCGTGTACAAGCCACGCCCGCTGCGCGCCCACCACCACGTCAACGCCGTCATCGACCGGTTCAACGCCCAGTCCGGTTCGCCCGGCCTGCGGACCGTCGCCCTGGTCGAGCGCGACGGCTACGGCTGGACGGAGTTCATCGACCGCCGCCCGTGCACGACCCCCCGGGAGGTGCACCGCTTCTACCTCCGGCAGGGTGCCTGGCTCGCGCTGCTCCACGCCTTCGACTGCACCGACCTGCACTTCGAGAACCTCATCGCGTGCGCGGACCACCCCGTGCCGGTCGACCTCGAAACCCTCTTCCACCCGCAGGAGTTCGGCCCAGAGAAGTTCGGAGAGTCCGTCGACCCGGCGGCCATGGCCCTCGCGGGCTCGGTGTACCGGACGGGCCTGCTGCCACGCCTGATCCTCGGCGACGAACGCGCGCTGGACGCCTCCGGACTCGGCGGAGACGCGGGGGCCACCATCCCCGGCGAGTCCGTCCGGTGGGAGGCCGGAGGCACCGACGGCATGCGGCTCGTCCGCCGCGCCGGCTTACTCCACGGCGGCGCCAACCGCCCCAGCCTCGCCGACACGGACGCCGACCCCGCCGACCACGTCGACGCGATCCTCGACGGCTACCGCCTGGCCCGCCGCATCCTCGCCGACAGCAGGGACGAACTCCTCGCCCTCCTCCCCACGTTCGCCGACGACGAGACCCGCGTCGTCGTCCGCGCGACCGCCGACTACGCCACGCTGCTCGACGAGTCCACCCACCCCAGCCTCCTGCGCAACGCCGCCGACCGCGACGCGCTGCTGCGCGACCTGGACACCGACCACGCCGGCTGGGCAGGCCTGGTGGACGACGAGGTCGCCGAACTCTGGAACGGCGACGTCCCGCTCTTCACCACCCGTCCAGGAACGCGAGACCTGTGGACCGGCCAGGGCCGACGCATCCGCGACGCCCTGGATCACTCGGGCCTCGACCGCGTCGCAGCCCGGCTCCGGGACCTCGACGCCGACGAAGCGGCCACCCAGGAGTGGATCGTCCGCGCCGCCATGACGAGCCGCTCGACCACCCCGCCCCACGAGCCCGGCCGCCCCCTGCCCGCGAGTTCCCCGGGCGACGCCCGATTCCCTCCCCCCGACCGCCTCCTGGCTGCGGCCCGGACGATCGGCGAAGCCCTCCTCGCCCAAGCCCACCGAACCACCGGCCGAATCAACTGGATCAGCCTCGAACTCCTGGGCGACCGCTACTGGCAGCCCGCCCCCGCCGGGGCGGACCTGGGCGGCGGCTACCCCGGCCCCGCCCTGTTCCTCGCCCAACTGGCGGCGCTCACCGGCACGGACCGCTACGCCGAGGCCGCCCGCCTCGCCCTGCGCCCGATCCCCGAACTGCTCGACCGCCTCGCGGACCGCCCCGGGGACCTCCCGCTGATCGGCTCCGGCGCCTTCGCAGGCCTTGGTGGCCTCACCTACGCACTGAGCCGACTCGCCACCCTCCTCGACGACAACGAGATCGCCACCTGGACCGCCGGGGCCGGCCAACTCACCACCACCGCGGCCGAGGAGGAGCACTCCCCCGCCCTGGCCGACGGCACCGCCGGCGGACTCGCAGCCCTGCTGGCCGTCCACGACGCGACCCGCGACCCCGAAACCCTGAAGGCCGCCCGACGCTGCGCGGACGCACTCCTCTCCCGCCCGCTGCCCGCAGGGCCCGGCTTCACCACCGGAACGGCCGGCATCGGATGGGCACTGCTCCGCTTCGCCCGAACCGACGCCGACAGCACCGACGCCGGCAGCACCGGCCACCAACGAGCCGGGCTGGCCGCACTGCGCTCCGCCGCCACCGCACCGAACCCCCACGCGACCTGGTGCGAAGGCGCACCCGGCACAGCCCTCGCCATCGCCGACATCCAAGCCCTCTACCCCGACGAGCAGTTGAGCCGGTACGTCACCGCAACCGCCGAACGAACCGTCGCCACCGGCCCCCTCCCCACCCACAGCCCGTGCCACGGCGAGCTGGGCGTCCTCGAACTGCTCGCCCACCTGAAGGACCCGGCACTCGGCGCCCGCACCGCAGCCCTGCTCGCCGCACTCGACCGGGCCGGACCGGTCTGCGGCACCCCGTCCGCCGTCCCGGCGCCGGGCCTGCTGACCGGCCTGGCCGGCATCGGCCACGGGCTGCTGCGCCTCGGGTTCCCCGACCACACGCCTTCGGCGCTGCTGCTGCAAGCGCCGGACGACCCACGGCCGCCGACCCGGACGCCGTGACCCGCCAAACGAGAGGAAACGCCATGGACATCCACGAGACCGTCCGTCGCCGGACCCTGCCGACCGTCACCCAGGACACCGCGCAGAACGACCCGATCGGCGAGATCCGCCTCCGCCCGGCCACCGGCCTGCTCGCCCGCAGGGCCGAACTGATGGGCACCCGGGACCGCGGAAAGTGCACGATCGAGACCGTGACCTTCCACTGATCCACCACCCCACAAGGGGGCGCGGCGCGCACCAGGGCACAACCCCCAAGCGCCGCGCCCCTCTTGCGTCCTCTCTCCCCTACCTCCCTACCCCAGCCCCGAATTTTGGCAAGCGTTTTGTCAACTTGTTCATACGATCAACTACCCTGCCGACATGCGCATCACTTCGCCGGTCACCATCGGCCGCCAGGCAGAAATCTCCCTGCTGGAGACGGCCCTGACGCAGCTTCGGCAGAGCGCCGGCCGCACGGTGTTCCTGGTCGGCGAGCCCGGCATCGGCAAGTCCCGGCTGGTGGACCACTGCGTGCGCGAAGCGGCCGAGCGAGGACTGCCGGTGCTGCGCGGTCGCGGAAGCACGACCGGCGGAGGAACACCGTTCCGCCCCCTCCTGGAGGCACTGTCCTCACACTTCCGCACCAACGGAAACCCGCCCACCGACCCCGAGTTGGCCCCCTACCGCTCCGCCCTGGGCAGGTTCGTCCCGGAGTGGAGGAACGCGAGGAACGCCACCGCCCCCGGCCACACCGAGAGCGTCGTGGAACTCGCCGAGGCCCTCCTGCGCCTCCTCACGACCATCGGCCGGAACTCCGGCTGCGTCCTGGCCTTGGAAGACCTGCACTGGGCCGACTCCGAGTCCGTGGCCGTCGCCGAGTACCTCGCCGACAACCTCGCGCAGTCGCCCATCCTCCTCCTCGCCACCGTCCGCACCGACCCAGGCAACGCCCTGACGCTCGCACGGAGCGCCGAACGGCGGAGGATCGCCACCGTCACGACCCTGCCACCCCTGAGCACGACCGAGATCAGGGCCTTGGTGGCCGGCTGCCTGGACGCCCCGGCGCACGACGTGCCGGACGCCGTCGTCGATCGACTGGCCGCCCGCAGCGACGGCAACCCCTACCTCGTCGAGGAGCTCCTCGCCGACCTCATCGACTCCAGGCTGCTGAACACGGCCGAAACGGACGGCCGGCCCGTCTGGCAGGTCACCGGCGACCTCGACGCCACCGCACCGGCCACCGTACCGACGACCGTCGTGCAGAGCTTCGCCCACCGCCTCCAGCACGTCGACCCCCCGCTGCGCGACTTCCTCCTGCTGGCGGCCACGATCGGCCCGCGCTGCTGCGTCTCCGCCCTGCGGACCGTCACCGGCCTCGACGACCCCACCCTGTTCGCCCTCCTCCGCGCGGCGACCGAGGCGCACTTCCTCGTCCCCGACGACTCCTCACCGCACGACTACTCCTTCCGCCACGCGATCACCGTCGACGCCGTCCTCGCCGGCATCCCCCCGGCGCAGCGGGCCGCACTCGCCCGCCGGGCGGCCGACGCGCTGCGCGAGGACGGGCCACTGACCCCCGACCAGTGCCAGCTGGTGGCCGACCTGCTGGTGACCGCGGACGACCGGCCGGGCGCGGCACTGCTCCTCGCCGAGGCCGGGCGGCTGACCATGGCCGACGGCGCCTCGGCGTCGGCCGTGCGGCTGCTGGAGCGGGCCGAGTCGCTGGCCGGCCCGGCGCACCGGGCGGAGATCACCGAGGCGCTGGCCCGCGCACTCGCCGAGGACGGCCGGCTGGACCGGGCGTTCACGCTGGCCGGCACGCTGCCGACGCTCGGTTCGACGACGCTGGCGGCCGACCGCATGGTCGCCCTGCACACGAGGCTCGCCTGGGCCGCCGTCGTGGCCGAGCGGGGCGCGGAGACCGTCGCGCAGGTGGCCGCGGCCCGGGCCCGGCTGCAGAACGGCGGCGAGCCGGAGCAGGCCGCCGCGCTGGCGGTCGTCGAGGC
>NZ_JBFBDY010000441.1:0-5251 GCF_040683475.1 Kitasatospora sp. NPDC093558
AAGGAGTCGCGATGCTCCGCACCGCAGCCACCGGGCTGCTCGCCGGGCTGCTCTGCCTCGGCGGCGCCGGCGCCGCGTTCGCGAACCCGAGCCCGAACACGCCCGGGCCGCCGAACCAGACCTGCCAGGACTTCCTGGCCCAGGGCAGCAGCGCCCCGGGCCACAGCAGTTCCTCCCCCGGCTCCCCCTTCGACGAGCCCGGCTTCGGCAGCCAGCCGAACGGCGGCACGGGCGGCCAGGCCTACAACGCCGCAGGCGCCCCGTCGCAGTACGACGTCGCCTGCTACCAGCAGTTCGTCCACTCGACGAAGTGACCCGACCGGCGGGGCCCGCCAGTCCGGCGGGCCCCGCGTTCCTGCGTCCGGAGCGCACGTCGGCGCACGCACGGCGCGCACGGGAAGGCTCCCGCACCCCCCGAAAGGGTCAACCCGATCACGGCCGCCACTCGAATGGCCGATACCCCGAGTGGGACGGGCGCCAAGTGCGCGCCCGCCGCCCTTCGGGAGGACACGGCATGAAGCTTCGGGCAATCGCGCTGGCCGCAGGCCTGATGACGGTCGCGCTCGCCGCCATCGGCACGGGCTGGCAGGCGGAGGCCGACCCGACCACCGACAACGCACCCGCGCGGGACGCCTCCGCGCGGTCGGTCGAGGACTACCAGCTGGTGACGCTCGACAACGCGAACGTGCCCAACTTCCAGCGGCGGACGGTCTCCTGTCCCGCCGGCACGAAGGCGCTCGGCGGCGGCGCGGAGGCCCGGGGAGACGACTCGATCCTCAACGGCAGCTTCCCGACCGCGGACGGCAACGGCTGGATCGGCGTCGGGCACCAGCCCGGCGCGAGCGACGTCGGCATCAGCGTCTTCGTGATCTGCGCGAAGGCCTGACGGCACCCCACAAACGCAGGGGTGGAGCCGGGCGCTCGGCTCCACCCCTGTGCAACGGTCCTTACGCGCCGGCGTCCGGGGTCTTCCCGTCCTGCGCCTGCTGCGAGCGGGCGGCGAACATGCGGGTGATCCGGTTGACCACCTCCACGTTCGGGGCGTTCAGGTTCTCCGGGCAGTAGGAGACCCTCAGGACGGTGCTCCCGGCCTTGACGAGAATGGCCAGGCACTCGCGGTCCACGGAGATCGCGGACCGTTCGCCGGCCTTCGGGGCGTCCATCGGCGGCTGCTCGGGCAGGGAGCTGGGACCGGCGTTGGCGACGTCGTACATCTTGTCGGCCCACACCGTGCTGGGGCCGGCCAGGATGCTGAACACCACCTGGGTCTTCCCGCCGTCGGCGTGATAGCCCGAACTGCCCCTCCCGACGGCCTGCTTGCACAGGGCGGACTCCTCGGGCGTGAAGCCGTCGCCGGCGCTGCAGTCGCCCATGGGCCCCGAGGTCGGTGCCTTGTCCTGGGTCCACCCGTCCGGCACGGCGTGCAGGTCGGGCACGACGGTCTTCACCTGGTCCAGGTTCGCCAAGGGCTTCGGGCCGTCCGGGCCGGAGTCGATGTAGAGGCCGAGCCCGAGGAGCGTCCCGATCACGCCGAGCACGACGACCCCACCGGTGATCGCCCAGACGCGGACCCGCCGCGAGGACGTCCCCTGGACCGTCGCCGGACCGTACGCGGACCAGTCGGCGCCGTCGGCGGGCTGCCACGTCTGCGGCACCCCGGCCACCTGCGGCACCGGGGCACCGGCCGCCGGCGGCGGCGCGGTCATGGCGACGGAGAGCCGGGCGCGCAGGTTGGCCGCCAGGCCCGGGTCCCCGGCCAGGAGTTGGCCCACCGCGAGCGCCAGGTCCCACTGGGCCTGCTGGTCACCGGGGTAGGCCTCGACCCGCCCGAGGGTGTGCGCCCACTGCGGCCACTGCCGGAGCGACTCCCGCACGCGCGCGACCGCCTCGCCGCCGAGCGCGGCACCGGCCGCGCCGACCGTGTGCGAAGCGGACTGCACCAGCGCCTCGACCACCATGGCGATGAGATCCGACCCGTCCCCCGCTGTCATCGAACCCCCCGATCGGAAAAGAAGACGGTGACACTCTGACATCAACAGAGCGATCATGCACAATTCCGCCGCGACGGAGACCGAACCGCAATGCCGCAGGCCGGGACAGCGCGCCGTCGCCCGAATATCGTCGCGGACGGTTACCCGGGACGGGCCGGCTCGTTCTCCAGCCGGAAGCCCCGCACGCCGAAGCCGTCCCGCCGCGTCCCCACCGAAGCAACCGACGACCAGTCAGCACGACACCGCCGCCGAAGCCGACCACGAAAAAACGATTCTGCGCCCCCGAGTACGACCCCGAGTACGACCCCGAGCACGGCCCGGAACGCCCCGGAGCACCCGCGAAACACCCCCGAAGCAACCCCGAAGCACCCCGAGGAAGAGAACAGGAAGAGCCCATGAGCGAGCACGAGTTGCCCGGCGCCCCGCAGGAGAACGCCTGCGCCGGCGACGAGTTGGTGCTGTACATCGACCTGGAGGCGGTCGCCTGCCCCGGCCTGCTCGTCTCCCTGCCCGCCCGGCTGCGCTACCGCCGGGAGGACCCGTACGCGGTCAGCCTCGACACCCACGTCGACCTCGACGAGCCGATCACCTGGATCTTCGCCCGCGAGCTCCTCGCCACCGGCCTCACCGGCTGGGCCGGCCTGGGCGACGTCACCGTCCACCGCGGCACCGGCGCCGCCGCCGCGACGCTCTTCATCGCGCTCAGCGCCGATGACACGACGGCCGTCCTGCGCGCGCCCGCCGCCCTCGTCCAGACCTTCCTCGACGCGACCGAGCACGTCGTCCCGTACGGCTCCGAGACGCTCCACCTCGACGTCGACGACCTGATCCTGCGGCTGATGGACGCCGAGGAGCCGCCGCTCAGCTGACCCTCGTCCGGTCTTCACGCCCCCACGTACGCCGCCAGGTGCTCGCCGGTCAGGGTGTGGCGCTTGGCGACCAGTTCGGCCGGGGTGCCCTCGAAGACGATCCGCCCGCCGTCGTGGCCGGCGCCCGGGCCGAGGTCGATGATCCAGTCCGCGTGGGCCATGACCGCCTGGTGGTGCTCGACGACGATCACCGACTTCCCCGAGTCGACGAGGCGGTCGAGCAGGCCGAGCAGCTGCTCGACGTCGGCCAGGTGCAGGCCCGTGGTCGGCTCGTCGAGGACGTAGACGCCGCCCTTGTCGGCCATGTGCGTCGCGAGCTTGAGGCGCTGGCGCTCGCCGCCGGAGAGCGTGGTGAGCGGCTGGCCGAGGCTGAGGTAGCCGAGGCCGACGTCCGCGAGCCGGCTCACGATCGCGTGCGCGGCCGGGATGCGGGCCGCGCCCTCGCGGAAGAACTCCTCGGCCTCGGTCACCGGCATCGCGAGCACCTCGCTGATGTCCCGCCCGCCGAGGCGGTACTCCAGGACGGACGCCTGGTACCGCTTGCCCTCGCAGTCCTCGCAGACGCTCGCGACGCCGGCCATCATCGCCAGGTCCGTGTAGACCACGCCCGCGCCGTTGCAGGTCGGGCACGCGCCCTCGGAGTTGGCGCTGAACAGGGCCGGCTTCACGCCGTTGGCCTTGGCGAAGGCCTTGCGGACCGGTTCGAGCAGGCCCGTGTACGTCGCCGGGTTGCTGCGCCGCGAGCCGCGGATCGCGGCCTGGTCGACGGAGATCACGCCCTCACCGGCCGCCCCCTCCGATCGTGGCAGCGACCCGTGCACGAGCGAGCTCTTGCCGGACCCGGCCACGCCCGTGACGACGGCGAGCACGCCGAGCGGGATGTCCACGTCGACGTCCCGCAGGTTGTGCGCCGACGCACCGCGGATCGCCAGCTTCCCGGTCGGCTTGCGCACCGTCTCCTTGACCCCGGCCCGGTCGTCGAGGTGCCGCCCGGTGATCGTGCGGCCGGCCCGCAGCCCCGCCACCGTCCCCTCGAAGCACACCGTGCCGCCGCCGCTGCCCGCACCGGGGCCGAGGTCGACGACGTGGTCGGCGATCGCGATCGTCTCCGGCTTGTGCTCGACGACGAGCACCGTGTTGCCCTTGTCGCGCAGCCGCAGCAGCAGGCGGTTCATCCGCTGGATGTCGTGCGGGTGCAGGCCCACGGTGGGCTCGTCGAAGACGTACGTGACGTCGGTGAGCGAGGAGCCGAGGTGGCGGACCATCTTGACGCGCTGCGCCTCGCCGCCGGAGAGCGTGCCGGAGGGCCGGTCGAGCGAGAGGTAGCCGAGGCCGATCTCGACGAACGAGTCGAGCGCCTCGCCGAGGCTCGTGAGCAGCGGCGCCACCGAGGGCTCGTCGAGCCCGCGCACCCAGGCCGCCAGGTCGCTGATCTGCATGGCGCAGGCGTCGGCGATGCTGATCTTCCCGATCTTCGACGAGCGGGCGGCCTCGGTGAGCCGGGTGCCGTCGCAGTCGGGGCAGGTGGTGAAGGCGACCGCCCGGTCGACGAAGGCCCGGATGTGTGGCTGCATCGCCTCCTTGTCCTTGGCCAGGTAGGACTTCTGGATCCGCGGGACGAGACCCTCGTAGGTCATGTTGATGCCCGCGATCTTCATCCGGACCGGCTCGCGGTACAGGAAGTCGTGCAGCTCCTTCTTGGTGTACTTGCGGATCGGCTTGTCCGGGTCGTAGAAGCCGGACTCGCTGTAGAGCCGGTAGTTCCAGCCGCCCGGCGTGTAGCCGGGGATGGTGAGCGCGCCCTCGGAGAGCGACTTGGAGGCGTCGAAGAGCTGGGCGAGGTCGATGTCGGAGACGCTGCCGCGGCCCTCGCAGCGCGGGCACATGCCGCCGGTGACGCTGAAGGAGCGGCGCTCCTTGACCGTCTTGCCGCCGCGCTCGACGGTGACGGCGCCGGCGCCGCTGACCGAGGGGACGTTGAAGGAGTACGCCTTGGGCGAGCCGATGTGCGGCGTGCCGAGCCGGCTGAACAGGATGCGCAGCATCGCGTTGGCGTCGGTCGCGGTGCCGACGGTGGAGCGCGGGTCGGCGCCCATCCGCTGCTGGTCGACGATGATCGCGGTGGTCAGCCCGTCGAGGACGTCGACGTCGGGGCGCGACAGCGACGGCATGAAGCCCTGGACGAAGGCGCTGTAGGTCTCGTTGATCAGCCGCTGCGACTCGGCGGCGATGGTGTCGAACACCAGGGAGCTCTTGCCCGAGCCGGAGACGCCGGTGAACACGGTGAGGCGGCGCTTGGGGATCTCGACGCTGACGTCCTTGAGGTTGTTCTCGCGCGCGCCGAGCACGCGGATCATGTCGTGGCTGTCGGCGTCGTGCGGCACCGGCGCG
>NZ_JBFBDY010000442.1:0-5251 GCF_040683475.1 Kitasatospora sp. NPDC093558
GGGCGGGGCAGCCGCGAGGGACGCCGGGGCGCCGGCGCACGATCAGGCGCACCCGACACGGCCGTCCTGACCTCGGTGATCACTACTGTGACCAAGACCGTGCGACGCACCGCCGACGCCGTACCGCCCGTCGTGACGCACCCGTCGGCCCGCGCGGCTCCGGCGTCACGCGATCATGAACTCCCCCACCGCCAGCGCGCGCTTCACGATCCGCACGTCGCCGATCCAGCCGTGGAGGATCTTGTCCAGCACGCCGGCGTACTCGTACCCGCCGAGCATCCACGGGCGCCCGAGGGTGGTCAGGCCGACCGCCGGGGTCGCCGGGTTGCGGGCGACCTCGCAGCCGTCCACGTACATCCGGTTGAGCCGGCCGTCGTTGACCACCGCGACGTGCCACCAGTGGTCGAGCGGCAGCTGGTGACCCCAACAGGTGGACGCGCCGGTCTGGTTGAGCGGGTAGACGCACCACTGCAGCGCGGGCGCCTCGGACAGGCTCAGCGTGACGACGGGCTCCTGCGGGTCGGTCGAGTCGCCGCTCTTGCCCGCCTCGCCGCTCATGCCCCAGCGGCTCAGTAGCCCCGACCACGCGTTCTTCCCCGGGTCCCAGTCCGCGGGCAGCTTGAAGAAGAGCTCGATGGTGTAACCGTGCTCGAACGTCTCGCGGTTGACGGGCGCGGTGGGCACGGTCTGGAGGTACGCGCCGACCGGCGGCTTGTTTCGGCTGTCGAACAGCAGGCTGCCGTGGCCGGGCTGGTCGGGGTGGTGGTCGGTCGACCACGTGAGCGCGGTGTCGGGCGCGCCCGGGGTGGCCTGGCGGACCAGGTCGTTGCCCTGGCCGGTCAGGTCCCGGACGACCTGCCGGTCCGGGAGGCCCGTGCCGGCCTTGCCGCCGTCGTCGAAGCGCCAGTAGGCGAGGGTGTCGTGGACGAGCAGTTCGCTCGCGGGGCGCGCCGGGCGCGGCGGGACGGGCGCGAAGCCGGCGAAGCGGTGCTCGAAGTCGACCGGGATCGAGAACCGGTCGACGTCGGAGGTCAGTTCGGCCTCCCGGGCGGCGAGGGCGTTGCGCTCCTCGGCGGCCGTCTCCAGGATCCAGGGCGAGAACGTCGACACGTCGACGGTGTTCCGGTCCAGGTCGAACCGGTAGGTGCGGATCATCGCCGCGCCGCCGTAGTAGCGGTCCTGGTAGTTGGTGATGTGAACGTGCACATCGTTCCCGGCCCGGTTGCGCAGGACGGTGCGGCCGGGCGGCCAGTAGTGCCCGTTGACGGTGAGGAACACCTGGTCGTTGCCGCTGACGAGCCTCTCCCAGAGGCGCTTCCCGTAGTCGGAGAGCGTCGCCTTGCCGTTGCCGTCCGCAGAGGCCATCTCGTGGGTGGTGAGGATGACCGGCAGCTTCGGGTTCTCGGCGATCATCCGGTTCGCCCAGGCGAAGCCCGCGTCCGACAGGCGCCAGTCCAGCGAGAGGACCATCCACTCGCGGCCGGCCGCCTTGAAGATGTGGCAGGTGTTGTACCCGTCGGGGCTGGAGGCCCGGTAGCCGGGCGTGCGAGCGGCCCTCGCCATTGTGAACGTGTCCAGGTACGGGGTGCTGCCGCGCTGGTCGTCGGTCGAGGACCGGACGTCGTGGTTTCCCGCGAGCACGCCGTACGCGACGCCGGCGTCGTCGAGCAGCGCGAAGGACTTCGTCACGGCGGCGTACTCGGCGGGCAGTCCGTGCTCGGTGACGTCGCCGAGGTGGGCGAGGAAGACGATGTTGTCGTCCCCGCCACCCTCGCGGTTCGTCCCGCCGTCGAGGACGTAGCGGAAGGACGCCTCCAGCGGGGCGGGGTGGATCCGGTCCTCGTCGAAGAGGTACTGCGTGTCCGGCATGACGACGAAGGTGAACTGCCGGCTGTCGGGGTCGGGCTGCCAGCGGTCGCGGCGGGTGCGGGACTTGGGTGCGTCCGCCGCCGCGGGCTCGGCGCCGCTGAACACTCCGAGCCCGGCCGCGCCGGCCCCGGCCCCCAGCAGCCCGGCCCCGCGCAGGAACCGTCGCCGGCTCGCCGCCGCTGCGCCGCCCCCGTCGAGCTCGGCGGTCCGGGGGCAGGCGCACTCGTCGGACGGATGGAAGTCGTGCATGATCGCTCCAAGGAGTGGTGTGGCCCCAGACGTTCCGGACGTTAGGGAGCAAACCTTGTCGCAGGTCATCCACGTGGTCACGCAGCGCTGAACAGCGGCCGAATGCCGCGATCACTGCACCGCGAGGATCTGCCAGTCCTGGTTGCCGCCGCCGGTGGTGGGCCACTGGATGACGTGGGCGCCGTCGGCGGTGGAGGCGTCCTTGACGTCGGCGCACCAGCCGTTGCGGACGTTGACGAGCCGGTAGTAGCCGCCGGTCGCGGAGGGGGCGAGCTGCCACGACTGGTTGTCGCCGCCGTCGCCGGTCCACTGGTCGAGGTTCGCGCCCTGGGCGGAGTTGCCGGGGCTGTCGACGACCTTGCCGCTCTTGGCGTTGGACAGCCGGTAGGAGCCGTCCGCGTTGGGCACCAGCTTCCACTGCTGGTTGGTGCCACCGGTCCAGGGCCACTGGATGAGGCCGGCGCCGTCGGCGGTGGAGGCGTCGCTGACGTCCAGCACCTTGCCGCTGTTGCGGTTGACCAGTTTGAACGTGCCCAGGTCCGCGCCGAAGGGCCGGTCGTAGACCTCGAGGCTGCGGATGGACGCCCAGACACCGTCCGGCAGCCCGGTGATGATAACGCGCACATACCGGGCCCGGGCGCGGAACTGGGAGACCTGGACCTGGCTGGTGCCGGTCGTCGCGGTGAGGTCGGCCAGCGTGGTCCAGCCGGCGTTGTCGGTGGAACCCTCAATCTTGTACCGGTAGTTGGTCCTGTCCAGTTCCCAGGCGATCCGGGCGCCGGTCAGGGAGCGGATCGAGCCGAGGTCGACCGTCAGCCAGTGGCCGGTGCCGCCGTCGTTCGCGCACCAGCGGGTGGAGGTGGCGCCGTCGACCGCGTTGGCCGCGGTGTTGCCCTTCGAGCTCTCCTCGCTGTCGGCGGTCGCGGTCGTGCCGACGGCGATGTCGGCTGGCCGCACGCCGCGGTCGAGGACAACGCCGATGACGCTGTCCTGGGGGTGGGTCGTGCGGTCGATGCCGGTGACGGAGACCTTGCCGTCGGCGCTGACGGCGTAGGACAGGTTTGCGCCGGACCGCACGTCGAACACGCGGGTGACCTGCGCGTCGCCGATCGGCGGGGTGGTGAAGCTGGTCCCGCTGTAGCCGGGCAGCAGGTGGACGTAGAAGGTGTCGTCCTTGTACGTGAAGCCGTACTGGCCGTCGACCGGGTTCCACGGCCCGCCGCGGGTGCCGTAGACGGACCGGCCGCACGCGGTCATGAAGGCGCCGATCTGCCGCAGCAGGCCGGCCTGGGCGTCGGAGACGGTGCCGTGCCGGTCCGGGCCGACGTTGACCATCACGGTCATGTTCCGCACCCAGCAGTTGACCAGGATGTCCATCGCGGTGCCGTAGCCCATGACCGAGGAGTTGGAGTAGCCCCATGTGCCGATGACGCTGAAGACCTTCTCGACCAGCCTGCCCGTGCGGATCGGCCCGCTCGGGACCCCCGGGCCCTCGTCGCTGTCGTAGTCGCCCTTCCAGCCGGAGCGCGAGGTCGCGACGATGTGGGGCTGGTGCTTGCGGACCATGCCCATCAGCCCCAGCGGCCTGCCGGCGCCGTCCGTCTCGCCGTAGGCGGCGTCCACCGGCCACTGGTTGGCGGTGTCGCGGAACTGCCCGGGTTCCCAGAAGAACGCGCCGGCCGCGTCGGTGCCCTGCTCGGCGATCCAGCCGCCGTCCCACCACAGGTCGTCGATCACGCCGTACTGGGTGACGAGTTCCTTGACCGACTCGTACACCTCGGTCTTCATGATCCGCGCGTTCTCCTTGTGCGCGGGATCGGTGGTGTAACCCCAGGGGTTCGCCGCGCAGTTGGTGCCGGTCACGTCGAAGTAGCCGGGGTAGCGCCAGTCGATCGGCGAGTAGTAGAGGCCCACCCTCAGACCGGCCGACCGCACCGCCGCGACGTAGTCCTTCACGAAGTCGCGGTTCAGCGGCGCCTGCCCGGAGGACCAGGCGTTCGGGTGGTTCAGCGGCCACAGCGCGAAGCCGTCGTGGTGGCGGGTGGTGAGCGTCGTGTACCTCGCCCCGAAGTCCTTCGCCAGCTGGGCCCAGGCCGCCGGGTCGTAGGCATCGGCGGTGAACTGCTCGCTCGTCGCGTCGGTGACGTACTTCCGGTAGTTCGCCGGGGTGACCGCCGCGCTGTGCATGTACCACTCGCCCTTGGCCGGGCCCGCGTACACGCCCCAGTGGATGAACATCCCCAGCTTGGCGTCCATCAGCCACTGGATCTTGGCGTCCGGCTGCTGTTCGAGGCCCAGGTCGGTCTGCGGGATCCGCAGCGGAGGGAGCGGCAGCGGGTCGGCGGCCGTCGCGGCGTACGCGGGCGTCGTCATGGCGACCGAGCCCGCCGTCGCGGCAACCGTCATGGCCGCCATGCCGACGAGGACCGATCTGCGTGAGAGGGAATCAGGCATTGCAGTTCCTCCAGTTCGACGCGCACGTGGTGGTGGAGCCCCGGACGGGCCCGGTTGCCGGCCGGGCCCATCCGTCAGCCGTTTCCGTCAGCCGTTTCCGTCAGCCGCTTCCGTCAGCCGGTCAGGAGAGGGTCCAGCTCTCGCTGTTAGCGCTCACACTACCGCCCGTCTCCTGGTCCACGGCCGCTCCCTGCGTGGTCGAGCCGCCGGTGCCCAGGGTCAGGCCGCTGCCGACGCCGACCAGCACGTACTTGCCGCCGGCGAGGTCCAGCGCCCACTGCTGGTTGGCGCCGCCGTTGCAGGTCCACTGCTGCAACTGGACGCCGGTGGTGGTCGAGTAGCCAGGGACGTCCAGGCACAACCCGCTGTTGACGCTGGTCAGGGTGAAGATGTTGTCCGCGACCCTGGTGAGCGTCCACTTCTGGTTGGCGCCGCCGGTCGACGGCCACTGGAGGACCGCGCCGCCGTTGGCGGTGGAGGCACCGCTCACGTCCAGCAGCATCGAACTCGCCGCGTTGGTGAGGGTGTAGGTGCCGGCGGAGGGGATTCCGCTGCCGGCCGACCAGGTGCCCGCGGAGGTGTCGAGGGACCAGGTGGGGTACTGACCGAGGTTCATCGTCGTCCCCCTGATGGTCAGCGGGAGCCAGATCAGCTTGGAGCTGCCCAGGTCGGCGGTGTC
>NZ_JBFBDY010000443.1:0-5230 GCF_040683475.1 Kitasatospora sp. NPDC093558
GGTCCTTGTCCGGGCCGGCGGTCCGTCAGCGGAGCGCGGCGAGTGCGGCGGAGATCTCCCGGAGCACCGCCGGCTGCTGGTCGGCGAGGAAGAAGTGGCCGCCGGGCAGGACCTGGAGGCGGAAGTCGCCGGCGGTGTGGGTCTGCCAGGCGCGGGCCTCGGCGACGGTGGTGCGCGGGTCGGCGTCGCCGGTGAGCGCGGTGACCGGGCAGCCGAGGACGCGGTCGGTGCCGCAGGTGTAGCGCTCGATGGCGCGGTAGTCGGCGCGGATCGCGGGCATCGCCATCCGCAGGATCTCCTCGTCGCCGAGGAGTTGGGCGTTGGTGCCGTTGAGCAGCTTGAGCTCGGCGATGACGCCGTTGTCGTCCTGCTGGTGCACCGTCTCGGTGCGGGTGGTGGAGGGCGCGCGGCGGCCGGAGGCGATGACCGCCCCGGGCGCGTGGGTGCCCTTCTGCTCCAGCCGCCAGGCGGTCTCGAACGCGAGGACGGCGCCCATGCTGTGGCCGAAGAAGACGGTGGGCCGGTCGTCAAGCGTGAGCAGTTCCTCGGTGATCCGGTCGGCGAGGGTCGCGATGTCCTCGACGCAGGGCTCCAGGCGGCGGTCCTGCCGGCCGGGGTACTGCAGGGCGATCACCTCGGCCTCGGCGGCGAGCGCCGCGGAGACGGGGTGGAAGAAGCTCGCGGAGCCGCCGGCGTGCGGGAAGCACACCAGCCGTACGGCGCGGCCCTCACCCGGGTGGAAGCGGCGCAGCCACAGCGTGCTCGGCGTGCCGGGACTGGTCATGGGGTCGGGGTCCTCTCTCGGGGCCCGTGGCGGGGCGGGGGGTCAGGCCCGGTGGACGGTGATGGCACCGGACGGGCAGAGGGTGGCGGCGGTGTCGACCGCGTCGTGGTCCTCGGCGGCCACGTCGGGGGCCTGCAGTTCGACCACGCCGTCGTCGTCCTGGTCGAACACGGCCGGGGCGTTGAGGACGCACTGGCCCGCGCCGACGCAGCGGTCGGTGTCGACGGTGATGCGCATGAACGGTTCTCCTGACACGACTCGGGTGCTACCAGCGGACCGGCAGCGCGTGCAGGCCGCACAGCACGCCGTCGTACTTGAGTGGCAGCTCCTCGGCCGGCACCGCGAGGCGCAGGCCCGGGATGCGCTCGAAGAGCCGGCGGTAGGCGATCTCCATCTCGATCCGGACCAGGTTCTGGCCCAGGCACTGGTGGACGCCGTAGCCGAACGCGACGTGGTGGCGCTCGGTGCGGGCCGGGTCGAAAGCGTACGGGCACGAGAAGGCCTTCTCGTCGTGGTTGGCGGCGGCCACCAGCGGCACGATGCCCTCGCCGGCCCGCACCAGCTGCCCGGAGATCTCGACGTCCTCGACGGCGACCCGCAGCGAGACCAGGTCGGCCACCGAGTGGAAGCGCAGCGTCTCCTCCACCACGCGGTCGTCGCCGATCCACTCGGGGTGCTGGAGCAGCGTCACCACGCCGAGCGCGATGTTGTTGGCCGTCGTCTCGTGCCCGGCGATGAGCAGCAGCATCAGCACCCCGGACATCTCGTGGGGCTCGATCGCGCCGGTCGCCAGCAGCCGGCTGATCAGGTCGTCGCCGGGCCACTTCTGCTTGATCGCCACCAACCGGTTGATGTAGCGCAGCAGTTCGCGCGAGGCGGTGTCGCGCTGCTGGTCGGTGGAGGCCTGGATCGCGACGAGCGTGCGGGTGCGGGACTCGAAGAAGTCCCGGTCCACCGGCGGCACGCCCAGCAGCGAGGAGATGACCAGCGAGGGGACGGGCAGCGCGAAGTCGGCCACCAGGTCGGCCTCGTCGCCCGCCGCCAGCATCGCGTCGATGCACCGGTCGACGGTCTGCTCGACCGCGGGCCGCAGCTCCCGCACCCGGCGGACGGTGAACTCCGGGATGAGCGCCTTGCGGAAGCGGTCGTGCTCGGGGGAGTCGAGCCCGACGAACCAGCCGGGGATCTGCTCCTGGCGCGGCACGCCCATGGTCTCGCCGACGTTCGGGAAGCCCGGGTGGTCCGGGTTGGAGCTGATCTTCTTGTTGGTGAGGACGGACCGGACGTCCTCGTGCCGGGTCACCAGCCAGACCTTGCGGCCGTTCGGCAGGTGGGACAGGACCAGGCCCTGCCGCTCCCGGTAGTCCTGGTAGCGCGGCGGCGGGAAGGACTCGCCGGGCACGCGCAGCGGGAAGTCGACCACCGGGGGTCCGGTTGTGCTTCCCGTCGGGCTTCCCGTCACGCTGTTGGTCGGCGCAGTGTCGGGCGTCATGGGTTCGGGTCTCCTCCGGCGGGCCGGTTCAGGACGCGCCGTGGAACGCGCGGACGGCGCCGATCACGCGGTCCTGGTCGGCGGGCGTCAGGTCGGTGTAGGTGGGCAGGTAGAGGCCGTCGGCGGCGAAGCGGGCCGCGTTGAGGCCGGGCCAGGCCGGGTCGAGGTAGCCGGGCTGCCGGCTCATCGGCTGGAAGAACAGCCGGGTCTCGATGCCCTCGGCGGCGAGGAACTCGCGCAGCTCGGCGCGGCGTTCGGTCCGCACGTCGTACATCCACAGCACGTCGCGGGGCGGCATGAGGGTGATCCCGGGGACGTCCTTGAGGCCCTGGTCGTAGCGCTGCTCGAGCTCCCGCCGGGTGGCGAGGATCGCGTCGAGGCGCTCGGTCTGGGCGAGGGCGACGGCGGCCTGCATGGCCGTCATGCGGAAGTTGTAGGCGAGCTTCTTGTGGACGAAGCTGTGGTCGGTGGTGAAGGCCATGGCGCGCAGGTGGTCAAGCTGGGCGGCCAGGCGGGGGTCGTCGGTGAGGCAGATGCCGCCCTCGCCGGCCGTGATGATCTTGTTGGCGAACAGCGAGAAGCACGCGATGTCGCCGGTCGGGCGGATGCCGTGCGCCTCGGCGGAGTCCTCGACGACGCGCAGGTTGTACTGGTGCGCGAGGTCCATGACGGCCGCCATGTCGCAGCGCCGCCCGTAGACGTGCACCGGCATGATCACCCTGGTGCGCGGGGTGATCTTCTCCTCGATCCGCGCGACGTCGATGTTCAGGTCGTCCGCGCAGTCGACGAACACCGGGGTCGCGCCGGTGTAGGTGACCGCCCAGGCGGTGGCGATCATGGTGAACTCGGGCACGATCACCTCGTCGCCGGGTCCCACGCCGAGGGCGCGCAGCGCCAGCGTGAGCGCCGCCGTCCCGGAGGAGCAGGCCACGCCGTGGGCGGAGCCGTTGTAGTCGGCGAAGGCCCGCTCGAAGCGCCGCACGTACGGGCCCTGGGAGGAGATCCAGCCGTCGCCGATCGTGCTCGTGACGTATTCCAGCTCGCGCCCGTCCAGGCTGGGCCGGGACACGGGGATGGTGAAGGGCATGCGGTCCTCAACTCATGGGTCGGGTGGGCGGATCTGCCGTGTGGTGTGTCAGGTGAGCGCGGGCAGCGCGAGCAGGAGGTCGGCCGCCGTGGTGCGGCCGCCGGCGGCGCGCTGCAGGGCGCCGATGCGCTCGGCGCGCTCGCGGAAGGAGCCGTCGTCGAGCACGCGGGTGAGCTTGTCGACGACGTCGTCCGGGTCGAGGTCCTGCGGCCGGTCCAGGGTCAGGCTGATCCCGAAGTCCCGTCCGCGCACGGCCTGGTCGTAGCAGTCCACCCACAGCGGGCGGACCACCAGCGGCTTGCCGAAGTACACGCCCTCGTGGAAGCCGTTGCCGCCGCCGTGGGTGAAGAACACCCCGACCTTGGGATGGGCCAGGACGTCCAGCTGCGAGGGCAGCCAGCTCTCGATCCGCAGGTTCCCCGGCAGTTGGTCGGCCGGCGGCAGCAGGTGCTGCTGCTCGGCCGGCAGCCGCCACAGCACCTGGTGGCGCCCGTCCAGCCGCCGCGCCACCTCGACGAGAGCGGCCACCTGCGGCCGGGTCAGCCGGGTGATCGTGCCGAAGCCCATGTAGACCACCGAGGACTGCGCGTCCAGCCAGTCCATCACGCCGGTGTCGTCCGCGGCCCGCGTGGACTCCGGCAGGGGCGGCACCATCGCCCCGACCAGCTTGACCTTTCCCGGCATCTCGAACGGGTAGTCGAGCTCCCGCACGGAATTGCACAGCACCATTTCGGCCCGGTCGATCCGGGTCATCGGACTGGGCTTGGGAAGGCCGAGTTCCTTGCGCAGCCTGGCGTCCTCGGAAAGCACCTTCCCCATGGCCGGGTTGAAGAACAGCGCGAGCGTGCGCAGCTTGAACAACCGGTTGGCCAGCCGCTGGCCGAAACCCATCGGGTACGGCAGGCCGGAATGCGGCACGGGGAAATCCTTGGGCGTGTACGAGCTGCCGAATGGGCTGTGCGAGGTGAGCACATTGCTCGGCAGGAACGGCACGCTGAGCACGAACGGGATGCCCCGCGTCAGGGCGAGGTCGACGGCGAACGAGCTGACGCAGTCGATGACCATCAGGGCCGGATTGCACTTGTCGACGACGGCGGCCAGCCGGCGGTATTTCTCGGCCTGCAGATCGGGCCGGTACGACTGGTGGATCACCGCCCGGTGGGCGCGGAAGCGGTCCGGCTGGGTCACCTCGCGGTAGACCTCGTCGCTCCAGCTGACCGCGGACAGCTCGGAGAAGACCTCGCCGAGCGAGGCGAACTCCACCGCGGACTCGTCGGCGAGGGCCAGCACATCGGCGCGCCGGGGCTCGTCGGTGGCGAACCAGAGGTCGGGCACGCCCCGGCGGGCCAGCTCACCGGCCAGCACCAGCAGCGGGTTGAGCAGCCCGCTCTCCGGCAGGCTGACGAACAGGATCGGCCGCTGCGGGGCGCCCTTCTGTACTGATCGCTCGCTGCGCTCGTTCATCGGACTCCCTCGGGGGCGGGGGACGGCTGGGGGTGCACCCCACCTTGGTCTCACGCCCGGTGCCGGGAATTCCTTAGTCCTGGCGGCAGCCGGCCCGGAGCCCGGTCCGATCGCCCGGGTGTGCGCGGGTTTGGACCGCGGCCCGGCGGTAAAGAGATTCCCACGGGTGGTTCTACATTCCCCGGGCGATCCGGTGGCGGTCCGCGGCGGGGCGGACGGCCGCCGGCGGGGACGGCGGACCGGCGCCGGAACGGCTGGAACCCGTTCGGGTACCCGCCCCGTTCTTGACGCGTCCCATACATTCTTGAGGCCGAGCTCAGCTTCGAGGAGGCCGCCTGCCTGCCCACGGCGTGGCTGACGGCCTACCGGATGCTGTTCACCAACGCCGGGGTGAAGCCCGGGG
>NZ_JBFBDY010000444.1:0-5224 GCF_040683475.1 Kitasatospora sp. NPDC093558
GGTGCCCCCGGACGGCCCTCTCCGGTGGCGGACGGGCGCGCAACCGTGCATGGAGGGCGCGGAGGGTGTGCGGGACCCGGCGCGGCGGCCGCGACCTGATGACCGGAAAGAGTGAGGATGTCCGCACGCCTTGACGCACGGGTGCGCGGGTAGAGAACACCGACACGGACAACCGGGAGGCCAGGGTGGCGGACGAGCGGGCGGAACCGAGCCGGCGGGGGATCCTCGCTCTGGGCCTGATGGCCGCGGCCCTCACCTCCTGCGGCACGCGCCATCCCGACGAACCCCCGAGCCCGGCGCCGTCCCCCGACCCCTCCGGCGCGACCCCGCAGCGCGCCGGCCTCAAGGACGACCGGAAGCCCGAGCAGTCGCTCCCCGGCAACCCCGACTGGGAGGTCACCAACCCCGGCCCGGCCGGCGCCATCGAGGGCTTCGCCGACCGCGTCAGCGTCCTGCCCGGCGAACCGGTCGGCCTGCACGTCTCCACCCCCGCCGCCGCGTTCACCGTCTCCGCCTACCGGATCGGCTGGTACGGCGGCGCCCGCGCCCGCCTGGTGTGGCGCCGCGAGCACGTGCCCGGCACCAAGCAGCCCGCGCCGCACGTGGACGGCACGACCCGCACCGTCCTCACCGGCTGGCAGCGGACCCTCGCCGTCGACACGGCCGGCTGGCCCGAGGGCGCGTACCTGCTGCGCCTGGACGCCGAGGACGGCTCCGGCCAGCGCTACGTCCCGCTCACCGTCCGCTCGGCCGTCACCGCGGGGAAGACGGTCGTCATGAGCGCCCCGGCGACGTGGCAGGCCTACAACGAGTGGGGCGGGCACAGCCTCTACAACGGCCCGACCGGCGGCCTGGCCACCCGCTCGCTGCGGGTCGTCTTCGACCGGCCGTACGACTACGACCACGGCGCCGGGCTGTTCCTGGTGTACGAGGCGCCGCTGGTCTCCCTTGCCGAGCAGCTCGGCATCCCGCTCGCGTACACGACTGGGATCGACGTCGCCCGCGAGCCGGCGCTGCTGCGCGACGCCACCGCCGTCCTGTCGCTCGGACACGACGAGTACTGGTCCCCCGAGCAGCGCGCGAACGTCGTCGCGGCCCGGGACGCCGGCACCAACGTGGCGATCCTGGGCGCGAATTGCTGCTTCCGCCGGGTCCGGTTCGAAGCCACCGACCTCGGGCCGGACCGCACGGTGGTCTGCTACAAGGACGCCTGGGCGAGCGACCCCGGCTACAAGGCCGGCGCGCCGGCCACCACCGACTTCCGCACCGGCCCGGGCGCCGACCCGGAGAGCTCGATGCTCGGCGTCATCTACGACGGCTACCCGGTGGACGCGCCGTACGTCATCGGCGCGCCCGACCACTGGGCGTTCGAGGGCACGGGCGTCGCCGCGGGCGCGTCCTTCCCGCACCTGGTCGGCGTCGAGTACGACAAGGTGGACACCGCATTCCCCGTCCCGCGCCCGATCGAGGTGATCGCCCACTCCCCCGTCGTGTGCGACGGCCGCCGGTCGCACGCCGACACCGCGTACTACACCGTCCCGAGCGGCGCCGGGGTGTTCGCCACCGGGACGATGCGCTGGGTGGAGACGCTCGACGCGCACGGCCCCGGGGGCACCGGCGCCGACCACGGCATCGACGGCCGGGCCGGAGACCTGGTGCGCAAGGTCACCGAGAACGTCCTGCGCACCTTCGCCGCCGGCCCGGCCGGACGCACCCACCCCGCCCGCGACAACCTCGCCGCCGTCTACGGCACGCGGTAGCCCGCCGGACCGTCAGCGGGCGCCCCGCCGTCGGGCCTCCGACGGACGCCGGTACACTCCAACGGTCCAGTCAGCAGATCACGGACATCCGTGAGGCGGGGCACGGGTGCCGGCCGGAGAGCAGCGGTAGGGAACAGAGCATGGTCGAGGCCTCCCCCAAGGTCGTTGTCGTCGTCCCCACGTACAACGAGCGGGAGAACCTTCCGGTCCTGGCGGGCCTGCTGGCACAGCTGCCGGTGCCGGACCTGCACCTGCTGGTCGTCGACGACAACTCCCCCGACGGCACCGGCGAGCTCGCCGACAAGCTGGCGGCCGGCGCGGACGGCCGGATCGGCGTGCTGCACCGCACCGAGAAGGACGGCCTCGGCCGCGCCTACCTCGCGGGCATGGCCCGGGCCCTCGACGAGGGCGCCGACGTCGTCGTGCAGATGGACGCCGACCTGTCGCACCCGGCCTCCGCGATACCCGAGATGGTCCGCACCCTCCTCACCGGCGACACCGCCGTGGTGCTCGGCTCCCGCTACGTGCCCGGCGGCTCGACCGCCTCGGAGTGGCCGTGGCACCGCAAGGCCCTCTCCGCGTGGGCCAACCTCTACGTCAACACCATCCTCCGCCTCGGCGTGCGCGACGCCACCGCGGGCTTCAAGGCCTGGCGGGCGAACACCCTGCGGGCCATCGACCTGCCGACCGTGCAGAGCAACGGCTACTCGTTCCAGGTCGAGATGAACTACCGCGTCATCAAGCGCGGCATGACGATCCGCGAGGTCCCGATCCGCTTCGAGGAGCGCGTCGAGGGCGCGTCCAAGATGAGCATCGGCGTCCAGGTCGAATCCGCCCTCGCCCCCTGGAAGCTGCGCCTGGACCGCCGCAACTCCTGACGCCGGCACGGGCAACCGGGTGCCGTCGGGCCCGATCGGCGGTGTGAACGGCGGCTGCGGGGAAAGAGGGGCAGCATGGCCCTTCTCCCGGAGTCCCTGACGGCCGCCGTGCGCCGTGGCGCCCGAGAACCGTTCGTCGTCCAGACCGTCCGGGCGACCGTGGCGGCCACCCTGTCCTACGCGGTGGCCACCCGGCTGAGCAGCGAGCCGGCCCCGCTGACGGCGCCGCTCACCGCGCTCCTGGTGGTGCAGGTCACCGTCTACTCGACGCTCAAGACCAGCATCCGCCGGGTCAACTCGGTGGTCGTCGGCGTGCTGATCGCGATCGGCTTCAGCGCCGTGGTCGGGCTCTCCTGGTGGAGCCTCGGGCTGATCATCCTGGCCTCGCTGACGATCGGCCGGTTCGTGCGGGTCGAGGAGTTCGTCCAGGAGGTCGCGATCAGCGCGATGCTGATCCTCGGCGTCACCAAGCTCGCCTCCCAGGCCTGGGACCGCGTGCTGGAGACGCTGATCGGCGCCGCCGTCGGCCTGCTGTTCAACCTGCTGTTCGCCCCGCCGGTCTGGGTGGACACCGCGGGCGCCTCGATCGAGGACCTCGCCCGGCGCGCCCGCCAGCTGCTCCTGGACATCGCCGAGGAACTCGGCCGCCCCACCCCGGTCTCCGTCGCCGCCGAACGGCTGCACGAGGCCCGCCGCCTGGACCAGGCGATCGCCCAGGTCGACGCGGCCCTGCGGCAGGCCGAGGACAGCCTGCGCTTCAACCCCCGGATCAGCGAGGGCCTGCTGTCCCGCCTGGTGCTGCGCACCGGCCTGGACACGCTGGAGATCTGCGTCGTGGTCGTCCGCGTCCTGGCCCGTTCGCTGACCGACCTGGCCAAGCGCCGCGACCCCGGCGAGCGCCTGTTCGCCCCCGAGGTCGCGGTGGCGCTGGAGGAGCTGCTGGCCCACATCGGCGGCGCGATGGTCAGCTTCGCCGTCCTGGTCACCACCCAGGTGAGCCGCAACGCCGAGGAGGCCGAACAGCGCCTCACCGCCGAACTCGCGGCCGCCTGGGCCTGCCGCGAGAACGTCGCCCAGCTGCTCCTGCGCCAGGTCCGGGAACACCCCGAGGCCTGGCAACTGCACGGCGCGCTGCTCGCCGAGGTGGACCGGATCCTCGACGAGATGGACCTGGAGCACCGCAGCCGCCGCCTGATGGAGGAGCTGGACCGCGCCTCGGTGGCGAACCGGGAACGCTTCTCCCGCTACGCCGGCCTGCGCCGCCGGCTCCGCGGAGAGCGGAGCGGTGGCGAGCGGACCGGTGGCGAGCGCCCCCGCCCGGCGGCCGGCAGCGGGGGCTGAGGAGCCGCTACGGCATGAGCCACGGCTGCTGCGGGAGCGGGTGGCCGGTCTCCAGGTAGGTCTTGAGGTTGGCGAGGACGGCCGACCAGCCCCGGGCCGCCTCCGCCGCCTCGGCCTCGTCGGCCAGGCTCTCGTGGGTGACGGTGAGGCGGGTGAGGTCCTGCCACCCCTCGATGCCGAAGGTGACCCGGGACGGTCCGGCCGGGTGCGGCGTGCCAGGGGCGTACCAGGTGGTGACCAGGAGGTGGGGGCGGGTGGCCGCTTCGACGGTGCCGGTGACGTCGGCGATGCCGGAGTCGTCGGTGCGCCGGTGTTCCCAGGGGGCGCCGGGGAGCCAGGTGGAGACGTTGCGGTGGCCCCAGTAGATGGCGGACTCGTCGGCGTTGGTGAGGGCGTGCCAGACCCGCTCGGGGGTGGCGTGCAGGTAGACCGTGGTGCGGACGGCGGCGGGGGTCATGGCGCCTCAGCCTTCCGCCGCGGCGAGCAGCGGCTGGATCTCGAGCTTCCCCATGGACATCATCGCGGCCATCACCCGGCCGGCCTTGGCGCGGTCGGGGTCGGCGACCAGGTCCAGCAGGACGCGCGGGGTGATCTGCCAGGAGAAGCCGTAGCGGTCCTTGAGCCAGCCGCAGGGGCCCGCCTGGCCGCCGTCGGCGGTGAGCTTGCCCCAGAGCTCGTCGACCTCCTGCTGGTCGTCGCACTCCACCTGGAGCGAGACGGCTTCGGTGAAGGAGAACTGCGGGCCGCCGTTGAGGGCGACGTAGGGCCGGCCGTCGAGTTCGAACTCGACCGTCATGACGGAGCCGGCGGGTGCCGGGCCGCCGTCGGGGTGGCGGGTGACGCCGGTGATGCGGGAGTCGCGGAAGAGCGACGTGTAGAAGGCGGCGGCCTCTTCGGCCTGGGTGTCGAACCAGAGGAAGGTGCTGATTTTCTGCATGCGCCCGACGCTAGCGGCGGGGTCTGACGGTCCGGCCGAGCCACGGCCGGGGGTCACCGGTTCGGCGCCCCCGGCCGCCAAGAGGCGTACGGGTCAGTGCACCCAGCCCGCGTACCGGCGCACGAAGCGCTGGCCGGTGTGGGCGGTCACGACGACGTCGTAGCGGCCCTGCTTGTCCAGCGGCCAGGCGATGTTGGCCTGCCGGCCGGGCTTGACCCAGACGGTCTGCGCAGTGCCCGCGAAGTCGTTGGGCGCGGCGGTGAACGCGACGTCGGTCAGGCCGTCGTTGGCCACCTGGAGGGTGAGCC
>NZ_JBFBDY010000445.1:0-5215 GCF_040683475.1 Kitasatospora sp. NPDC093558
CGTGGTGGTGGTGCCGGTGGTGTTGTCCTTCAGGGTGGCGGTGGCCCAGTCGTAGGTCACGGTGTCCGGGCAGGTGTTGCTGTACCAGAAGGAGACCTTGCTGGAGCCGGCCGGGGCGGTGAACGTCTGGGCCAGGCTGGAGTCGCCGGTCGGGCTGGTCGAGCCGACCATCGCGCCGTAGCTGCCGGAGTGGGCGGCGGCGGCCGGGGCGGAGGTGGAGCCCGCGGCGGTCCAGCCGGAGGTGTTGCCGGTCTCGAAGCCGCCGTTGGTGATGGCGTTGCCGCCGCCACCGGTGCCGTTCTCGGTCCAGCTGAAGGAGGTGCTGCCGGCGGCGCCGGTGGTGTCGGTCGCGGTGACCGTCACGCTGGAGGTGCCGGCGGCGGTCGGCGTGCCGGAGATCAGGCCGGTCGAGGAGTTGATCGACAGGCCGGCGGGCAGGCCGGTGGCCGCGTAGGTCAGGGTCTGGCCGGTGGCGGAGTCACTGGCGCTGATCTGCAGGCTGGCCGCGGTGCCGACGGTGCCGGTCTGGCCGCCCGGGTTGGTGACGGTGACCGTGTTGCCGTGGGTCAGGATCGCGTGCGAGATCGCGCAGGAGTTGGTGTCGTTGGACCAGCTGGCCTGCTCGGCGAAGGTGCCGTAGGAGCCGAACGAGATGTTCGCGGCGCCGCCGGTGGTGCCGGGCTTGAGCCAGGCGCACTCGTCGGAGTTCTCCTGGCCGTTGTAGCTGCTGCCGGTGACGTGGTTGGTCCAGCCGCCCGCCGGGTTCTGGTCGGACATCATCTCGTGCCACTCGTGGCCGAGGGTCATCGTCCAGCCGTCCAGCGTGCCGGGCGAGTTGACGAAGCCGACACCGCAGTTGGCGCCCTGGTCGATGTTGTACGGCTGGTTCGAGAACGCGATGTCGCCGTAGGGCGAGGAGGCCGCGCCGCCGTTCAGCGTCGTGTCGCCGTTCCAGTCGTGCCAGGCGCAGTACCCGGTGGTCGGGTTCTGGTAGTCGTCCGGGTTGGTGCCGTGCGGCGACAGGATGATGTAGTACGCGTCGCGGTTGGCCGCACCCGTCGTGTTGCCGAAGTGCCCGGCGGCCTTGACGGCCTCCTGGGCCAGCTGGTTGCCGGTCGACTGCTGCGGCGAGGCGGCCGCGTTGTCGTACCACACGCCGGACAGCACGCCGCCGCTCTGGTACGGGATGAAGTTGGCGTTGGACGGGCAACTGACCGCGCCGGAGGCGACGTTGGGGCCGTCGCACCACTGGGTCAGGTCGGCCGACCAGGTCTCGCCGTTGGTGCCGATGCCCTTGAACATCTGCTGGGTGGCACCGGCGGCGCCCGCCGAGTCGTTCGTGAAGGCCGCGTTGCCGTTGGCGTCGGTGCTCTGGGTGCCCCACTGGTTGCCGTAGAAGACCAGGTACACCTTGGAGTGGCCGCTCTGGACGCCGATGCCGTCGACACCGCCGCCGTAGGAGAGGGTCTGCTGGCCGGTGGCGGCGGCCTGCTGCTGCGCCGCGACGTACTTCCGGTAGTTCTCGTGCTGCTTCATGCCCGGCACCGCGCCGTGGCGGTACTGGTGGCCGCCGTTCTGCGGGCTCCAGGGGTTGAACTCGTTGCCCGTACTGGCCGGCGCCCCGGAGATGTCCTGCGCCGTGGCGGTGCCGGCCGCGCCGGCGAGACCGGCGGCAGCGAGCGCGAGCGACGCTATGCCGGTGAGGGCCGCGTACTTGGCGCGACGAATTGTGCGGGAGTGACCCATGGGGTGAGGGTGCCCTCTCTCGTTCCGATCGCCCGGTCACGGCTGGGGGCCGCGGACGATCCCTTGTGGGGAAGGGGCCTGCGGCGAATTGGCCCATGCCGATTCCACGGGTTCGCTACACCCTCGGGAATTGACTGTGCGTCGGTTCCGCCGCCTGCTGGGCATGTAGGAAAGCAGAGCTGATGAACGCGGGTCAACGGAGAAGGGTAAGGAACGATTAAGAGCGGTGTTCGCGCAGGTGAAGTGGCATGTCACAGCGGGTTTTGAGGCCGCGCGACCCGAAGTTTACGCGTGTAGCCATTCACTGAATGCGACTCGGAATACTGTTCCGGATTCGGCCGGCAGGGGGTACTCAACCCACTTTTCCCCCAAGAGGTTTGGACCGGATGCGCGTGGTGGGCGAAGCCCCCCCGGGGACACACACGGCGATGGCCGCCCCGCGAGTGCGGGGCGGCCATCGGCGGCGCTGTCGGCGTTTGCAGCGGTGTCGTCGGCGGAATCGCCGACGGTGCGCCTGCGGGCGGTCAGACCCGGTCGGCGGCGATCAGGACGTACTGGAAGGAGCCGTCCTTGTAGGAGTTGATGAACGCCTCCTCGATGCCGGTGACGAGCGAGGTGGTGGCCCGCAGCTCCCAGTACGGGAGGGTGTCCGGCGTCAGGTCGATGACGGCCTGGGGCACGAGGCGGTTGTCCGCCATGGCGCGCAGGTACTCGCGGCGGGAGTGGATATTGCACTCGAAGTGCGCGTTGATCTGCGAGACGTACTTGGACGGCTGGCCGTACCGCGGGTTCCAGCAGCCGGTGATGGTGACGTACCGGCCGCCGACCGACAGGACGCGCGCGTGCTCGGCGAACAGGTCGTGCAGGTCGACGTACATGCTGGACTCGTTGTTCCACGAGCCCGCGACCGAGCCGGTCTCGAACGGCATGTCGAGCATGTTGTGGACCTGCGAGCGGACGAAGTCGCCGATGCCGAGCTCGCGGGCGCGGTTGTTGCCGAACTCGGCCTGCTGGGTGGAGAGCGTCAGACCCTCGACCCGGCAGCCGAAGCGCTGGTGGGCCATCACCATGGAGCCGCCGCGCCCGCAGCCGGCGTCGACGAGCGTGTGGTCCGCGGTGATCTCGCCGAGGTTGTCGAGCAGCACGTCGGCCTGGGCGGACTCCAGGCGGTGGAGCTCGGTGATGACCTTCTTCTCGCGCTCGCTGTCCTCGGGGTCGCCGATGGCGGACTCGTCGACCGCGCCGATGCCGTAGTGGTGGTGGTAGAGACCGTCGACGTCACCCAGGCGAAGGTTCACAGGCCGGGCCTCATGGTCCCAGTAGCGCGCGATGTCGCCCTGGTAGGGAGTCGCCGGGCCGGGGATCGTGGCGCCGGTCTGGGTGGCGAGGTCGTCGGTGAGGGACATGCGTCGAACTCCTTGTAGGGCAGGTGAAAAGGGTGATCAGAGTTGCTCGGAAATGGTCTTGGACGGTCGCGCTGTGGTCATCGGGCACCTGTGGTCATCGGGCACGGGGACGGCGCCCGGGACCGGCCCCCGGCGTCACCAGAAGTCGGGCAGCGTGTACCGGAAGGTGTTCGTCTGGTGCCAGTAGTGGTTGCCGTCGAGCCACACCGCCATACCGCGCAGGAAGCGCAGCAGGGTCGGGACCGGGCACGTCGCGGCGAGCGCGGCCGACTCGGCCTCGAAGGCGTGCATGAGCTCGTTGTGGACCTCGACGGCCTTGAGGTAGCCGTCGCGCTCGGAGAGGTTCTCCCGCTCGGAGATCACCACCGGCAGGTTCAGGTGCCGGCCGGGGCTGGCGAGCTCCTTGGTGTACGAGTACAGGTCGTTGACGAGTGTGGTGGCATTGCCGGCGAGGGCGATGATGCGCTGCATCGCGGGCAGGGCGTGCAGGTCCATCGGCAGCTCGTAGGCGCCGACGGTGTCGGTGATCGTCGGGCAGGGGCGGAAGTTGTTGAACTGACGCATCGTCAGGTACTCCCACACCTCCGGGACGTGGTCCGTCTCGGCCCACGACGCCTCGGCGAGGTACCCGAGGTGCAGCCGCGCCATGTCGTGCCGGAAGCGGTCCGACTGCGAGGGCGTGGCGGCGCGGGTGAAGTAGTCCATCGCCGACCGGTACGCCCGGCGGGGGGCGTCCGAGGACAGCGACTCCTCCCACGGCCCGTGATACTCGGCCGTGGTGTGCAGCGGGTCGAGCGCGGTGTGCGCCATCAGCAGACGGCCGCCGAGGCCGATCGGCGAACCGCCGTGGTCCTCGCAGTAGATGTCGTCGACGGCGTTCTCGGCGACCATCAGCCGGGCGGCGAGCATCAGGTGGTCGACGCTGGGCGCGTCCGGGTGGCAGGCGACCATGTAGCGGCCGGTGGAGAAGCCGTCGAACTGGTCCTCCCACTCGGCCGGGTAGAGCTCGACCTCGTCGATGGCCCAGGCCTTGATCTTGAGGCTCAGCTCCTCGACCCGGACGGGATCGGGCTCGGCGATCGGATGGTGGTACAGGCCCGGGATCGGGTCGCCGGCCTTCGGCTTGCCGCCCCCGGCCGGGGGTTCGGCGGCCTGCGCGACCGTGCTCGCCGCCGGCGCACTCGTGGGGTCGAGGAGCGGAACGTCCAGGACCGGCGCTCCCGGGATCGCCGCACCGTGGGTCGGAAGGGCCGGGAGCCCATCGGCGGGGCTCTCGACGCTCTCGACGACGGGGGTCTCGACGTCCGGCGCCTCCACCGCTGGTGCCGCAACTGGTGCGGCGACGGCCGGGCGGGTCGGGTAGAGGCTCGCGGTCCCGAGGCCGCTCGGGCCGCGCAGGAGGCGGTCGATGGCGGATTCGGTCGTGGCCGCGGCGCTCATGGTCGCACCGCCACGAGGGTGGCGCCGGGCCGGCGCCGCTGCGCCGGCGGTGACTCCGGTGTGGTGCCCAGGGGCATGGAGGGGCCTCCCGCTGAGAAGGGGTTGCGAAGGACGTGACGGGACGTCATCTCGCCCGGCGAGCACGGAAGAACGGCCACTCCGAACGGATCGATCCGGAAGCCGCCCTCTCGCTCGCCCCCAACCGTAGGCGGACGGGCCCGTTCAGTAAGGCTTCGGACGATCTTCTACACCCGAATAGGTGAACGTTCGTGTCTTGCGCGTGCCAAATTCACTCGACTGTGAATGGCCGAGCCGACAAGTGACCCCGCCGGCTGGCGGGTTGGCCCGCGCGTCCGGTCACACCCTCCCCCAGCCTCCGGCCGGGGGCACCCCAGTGGTCAACATAAAGTGACCGTATCATCCCTCCACGTCACCGAGTTGGGGACCCAAGCCCGGGCCAATTCCTGCTCCTGGTCCCGGCCCCGGTACGAATATTCCCCTCATGCGGGTGGTGTCGGCGTATCGCTGCGGGCGTGCCCCGGTGGGCTTCCCCTATAAAGGGCCGGTCATGTTGATCAACTGATGGGCTCTCACCATGTTGCAGACCGCTCTGCGGGTGCTCG
>NZ_JBFBDY010000446.1:0-5214 GCF_040683475.1 Kitasatospora sp. NPDC093558
GGCGACGACATTGCCCGGCCTTCTGCACGGGAAGTCGGCCGGATGGGGCGTGACCGGGGACACCACCACGGCCCCGCCCTCCGGCCTATCGGACTCACGCCGTCGCGACCAGCGGCTTGGGCGCGCACTCACACCAGACCACCTTGCCGACCCCCGGGCGCGGGGAGTGCCCCCACTCGGTGGCGAGGACCTCCACGAGGAGCAGGCCACGCCCACGCCCAGCGAGGGGATCCGGCTGCTGGGACACCGGAGGCCGGTCGCTCGCGTCGTGCACCTCGATGCGCAGACGGGTGGCACTGACGTCGAAGGACACCCAGATCAGCCGGCCCGGCATGCCCGAGTGCAACACGGCATTGCCCACCAGCTCCGAGGTGAGCAGCTCGCCGACCTCGGAGTAGCGGTCGCCGTCCGGCATGGTGGCGAGCAGCTCGCGCAGCATTCGCCGCGCGAGCAACGGTGAACGGCGGGAGCGCGGGAACCAGCAGCCGCGGGTGGCGACGGGGGCGTCGGTTTCAGGCATGGCGGAGCTACCTCCGGTGGGGTTGGGGATCGAGGCCCGGGCGGGAAGCGTCCCGGCGCCAGACCCAGGCATGGGGATGCCCGGCAGTCGATAGCAGAGAGTGTCCACCTCATCGACTGTGGGTAGCATGCGCTCAGCAGAAGATCGTTCGCAAGAATTCCTGGAGGAACATTTTCCGATCTTGGTTTTTGGATAACCTTGCATCAGTTCCACTACAGATGTGGGGAGTTGATCACATGGCCCAGCCGCGCCCTTCGGTCCGTCGTCGCCGCGTCGCGAGCTTGCTCATCCGTCATCGTGAGGCGGCAGGCAAGACTCCGGACGAGGCTGCGATGCGCATCGACTGCCATCGATCCAAGATCAGCCGGATGGAGAACGCCTGGCTGCCGATCTCCAGTAGCGAGCTGCGCGACCTGCTCACGTTCTACGGCGTGGACGACGCGGAGTACGTGGAGGAGATCGTTGCGCTCAACAGGCAGAGCACCGAGCGTGGATGGGCGCAGCAACTGGATGTCTCCCAGCCCTCCTACGTCGATTACATCGACTACGAGGAGAGCGCCGGCCACATCCGTTCGTTCCAGCCGATGATGGTCTCAGGGCTGTTGCAGACGGCGGACTACGCCCGGGCGATCTACGAGGCTTCGCCGTTCGACATCTCGCCTCAGCGCATCGACGAGCTGGTGGCGGTCCGATTGCATCGGCAGAAGTCTCTGGATCGCGCTGAACCGCCGCGGTTCAGCGCGATCCTGGGCGAGGCCGCACTTCGTGGACAGGTTGGCGGTGTGGCCGTAATGCGCGCGCAACTCGACCATCTCCGGCAGCTGAGCGAGCACCCCCGGATCGAGCTGCAGGTGTTGCCGTTCAGCACTGGTGCTCATGCCGGAATCATGGGCTCGTTCGTGCTCTTCAGCTTCCCCACGAGGGCGTTCTCCGATGTCGTTTGTGTGGAGCATCGTGCAGGAATGCTCTATCTGGAGACACCAAAGGAGACCTCTGCCTATACGCTCACGTTCGACTCGTTGCGATCGAGTGCGTTGAGCCCTTCGGAGAGCCTCGACTTGGTCACCCGGGTCAGGCAAGAGTTGTAGCGGTATCGACCGGAGGTGCTGAAGGTGACTGCGCTTGATCTCAACGGTGCGAACTGGCGGAAGAGCACGTTCAGCGGAGAGACCGGCGACTGCATCGAGGTTGCGGACGGGTTCCCGGGGGTGCTTCCCGTCCGCGACTCCAAGGACCCGCAGGGGCCTTCCCTCCTCTTCACCGCCGATGCCTGGACCGCGTTCATCGCCGCTGTTCGCGCGGGAGACTTCCCCGGGAAGCACTGACCGGCAGCAGGTCGGCGACCCACGCCTCAGCCGCCTCCGACAGTGCAATCCATGCGCCGCCGTCCCGGATCGCACGTAGCCGCCACCGGGCCGCGACCACGGCTGCCAAGGCGGCCACCTCGACGGGCTCGGCGGCAGCGTAGTACGGGACCGTCATCGCCCACCGCTGCGCCTGGGCGGCGGTGTGGCCGGCGGCGATCAGGCGGGGAATCATCGAAGCGGTGTCGACCCAGGCGGCGGCCGGGGCCGGCCACGACCAGTCGATAACCCGAACCCGGGCACCGTCGACCAGGATGTTCGGCCCGGTCATGTCGGTGTGGGCCAGCGTGTTACCCGCGACCGCATCCGATACCTGGCTCTCCAATGCTCTGAGCTGGTCCACGTGCTCGGCCTGCCATGACGTCAGGCCGCCCGCGGCTGCGATCTCGGACCACAGCGCCGATCCGGCCCACCGCTGCGCGAGACTGAGCGTCCGCAGCGCGGGCGCAGGCGTCAGCCTGTCGGAAAGGCCGGCCAGCGTCCCGGCGATGAGCGGCAGGTCGGAAGAACCTGGAGACAGGTCGGCATGCCGTCCGGGCACGTACTCGAAGGCGGTGACCAGCCAGCCGTCGGTTTCACCCTGCCACAGCAGGTCCGCACCGATCCCTTTTACCACCGGCGCGGTCTGCGCTTCCTTGCGAGCCATCCAAAGGTTCGGGCTGTCCAGCTTGGAGGCCTTGACGAACAGGCGCCCCGTGGCGGTGTCCAGGGCGGCGGCGAACTCCGCGACCTCCCCAGCGTTCGGCACGGTCACACCGTTGATGACGCCGCATCGCTCGGCGATCAGGTCACGAACCTTGGCAGGCAGATCGACCCACTGGTGACGCATATCGCTTCCTTGGGGCAGGGGTGGGGCCGGACGGCACCCCGGCCCTGCCGCCCCCCCCGGGGTCAGCTGGAGTTGTGGCAACCCTGGTGGCACTGCGAGCAACTGCCGCTTCCGCTGGTGTCGGAGCCGTCGCCCCCACTGCCTTGGGAGCACTCGGCGGACATGGCCCACAGTTCGGCGTCCACCTGGAAGCCGACCGCCGCGAGCGCGGCCACGGTCGCGGCGATGCTCGCGCCCTTCACCGGGACGTCGCCGTCCTCCGGGCTGTGGTGCAGGAACCTGCCGGCGACGCGGTCGCAGAACCCCGCGTACTCGCGGGTGTACATCAGGAAGGTGTGCCATCCGTGGTCGACCAGACGAGACGGCGACAGCCGGGTGCCGGGGTTGGCGGCGCAGGCACCGAGGAACGCGAGTGCCTGGTCCACGACCCGCACTGCGAGCTGCGCCTCCATGTCCTTCTCGTGGACGACCCGGTGGACCAAGCGCCCGAACAGGGCGTCGTCGACCAGGGTTCGTCCGGTGATCCGTTCCGTGCTCACGGGGCTCATGCTGTGCTCCCTTGATCGGTTCGGCCGGTCGCACCGACGGGTAGCGACCGCGCATTGCCGCCCGGCTGAGAGTTGCCGCTGCGTCACGCCGGGCGATGCCTCAGACGGTAGGGAGTACGCGGATGGTTACTCAACGCGATTGCAGCTGATTGCGAGCTGTCAGCCGAGAGCGGCAATCGCGGAGGTGATCAGTGCGCGGGCCGCGGCTCCGTGGACGGCCATCTTGGTCAGGTCGGCGAAGGCTCGGTGGTAGTCCGCAAGTTCGCGAGGCTGGACGACGTTGATCTCTGCGGTCAGCGTCTCCACCGACGCCTCCTGGTCATCGAACAGGTAGAACGCCTCCAACGGCCAGATGCGGCGCTGTGCGGAGAACGGGATGATGCCGAGGGAGACGGACGGGAGCGGCATCACCGCGAGCAGGTAGCCGAGTTGGCCGGCCATGGTTTCCGCGTCGCCGATGCGGTACCGCAGAACGGTCTCCTCGGCCAGGACGACGAAGCGGTGGTTGCCTTCGTGCAACAGCCGACCGCGCTCCATCCGAGCCGCGACCGCATCGGCGACGTCGTCCGGGGTGCCCTGGAAGTGCGTGATGCTGCGCATGAGGGCGGTTGCGTACGCCTCGGTCTGGAGAAACCCGGGCACGACGTTCGAGACGTAGACCCGGCACATCGCCGTACTCGCGTACTGAACCAGAGACTCTTCCTGAACTTGGCGCATTCCGTTGCGGTGGAGCTTGCGCCACTCCTGATACATCAGCTCCACCGCGCGGGAGGCGGCAATCAGCTCGATGGCCTGATCGTTGGAGCCGCACGCCGCGCACCACGAGCGGATGTCGTCCTCGGAGGGTGCGGACTTTCCGCTCAGGATGCGCGAGGTTTTCGACGGGTGCCATTGGCACCGGGCAGAGAGCTGCTTGCCGTCGATCCGGGCGTCCAGCATCAGATCGCGCAGGCGAGTGGCAATGGCAACCCGAGCGGCTTGGGCGCTCGACGATGGGGATACGGCCATGGAGTGTCTACTCGGTACCTCTGGTCACACGGCGTACTGGTCGTGCGGGATGGCGCGCTCCCACACCGCTTCGAACGCGGCGACGCAGAGCTTCGCCACGGCGGCGTCCTCGGTATACGAGGTGCGCGGGTCGGCCCAGTCACCGTCACCAGTGAAGTGGTTGAAGCGGACGGCGTGATCGTCGAACACCCAGAAGTCATTTCCGGGCAACGCCAAGTCGGAGGCGTTGTGCCGGGGAAGCCAGCGGACATCTTCACCAGCCGCCACGTTGACCGGGGTCATGGCGTGCAAGTACCGCGTGTAGAGGGTCACCGGCTCGGAGACGATCCGGGCTCGATGGACGGCGACGCCTCGCCTCGTCGCCTCGCGAACCATGGCCGTCCATTCATGCCAGTACTCCGACTCTGGGTCCAGGTCCGATTGCCCTGTTTCTCGGAACCGTTCGACGGCCTGTGCCTCGTCCGGGACTCCGTAGATGTCACGCATCTCCAGATGGATCGCCGAGTACTGCGCGGAGTGCAGGAGTTGATCAAAGTCCGGCACGTTCAGCCACATTGCACGCCTCCCTCAAGATCGGCACCATCCGCGCCGGGATTCGGTTCACGGTCTCGCCCTCGGGAATGCCGGGAGTGTGGTCGGCCGCCCACGAGGTCCCACTGATCGTCGCCATCAACTCTTCGGAGCCGCTCCACCCTTGGATCACGATCTCCCCCCGCTCGTGGTCCACCCACACGGTCGGCGAGCCGTCCTTGCCGGTCTCGGGGTCGATCCCGATGAAATCAAGCTCCATGGTGCCCTCCCGTATCAAGCCAGTTGCGCACTGTTGCGCCTGAACCCTTGCGGACGACGCATGGAGCGTCAAGAGCGCACAGTAGGCGGATGCGGATACTGCCAGTACCGCCCAGCAACGCCCAGCACCGTCGCCCAGAACCGCGCAGCGATCGC
>NZ_JBFBDY010000447.1:0-5211 GCF_040683475.1 Kitasatospora sp. NPDC093558
GCTCGTCCCCGGCACCTGGTACCTGGCGGTCGAGCAGCGCGGCACCGCGCTGGTCGCCCAGCTCCAGGACGGCACCCAGGGCGTGCTGGCCGACACCTCGGGCATCCAGCGCGGCTGACGCTGCCGCACACACGGAAGGGGCGGGACCCTCGCGGGTCCCGCCCCTTCGGCATGCACAGGGCTCGGCGTGCACAGGGCTCGGCGTGCACAGGGCTCAGCGTGCACAGGGCTCAGCGTGCACAGGGCTCGGCGTGCGCAGGGCTCAGCACGCACAAGGCTCAGCGTGCACAGCGCTCAGCGTGCGCAGCGCTCAGCACGCACAAGGCTCAGCGTGCACAGCGCTCAACAGCAGTCCTGGACCACAAGACCGTCCGGCAGCTCGTCCCCGCCGAACACCGCGACCGTCGCCGGGTCGCCGCCGAGCGCCGCGACGGCGAGCAGCAGCGCGCCCGCCGTCCAGGTGGTGCGCTCCTCGGGCCAGATGGCGTCGTCCTCGAACACGTACCCGGTCCAGTAGGAGCCGTCGTCGTGCCGCAGGTGCTTCTGGATCCAGCGCAGGATGTCCACGGCGCGGTCGGACTCGCCGATCGCCCAGAGCGCGAGCGCGAGTTCGGCGCTCTCGCCGCCGGTCACCCACGGGCGGTCGCTGACGCAGCGCACGCCGAGGCCGGGGACGACGAAGCGGTCCCAGTCGCGCTCGATCCTGGCCAGCGCCGCCTTGCCGCGCAGCGCGGTGCCGAGCACCGGGTAGTACCAGTCCATCGAGTAGCGGTCCTTGTCGAGGAACCGCTCGGGGTGGTGGCCGATGGCGTGCCGCAGCCGGCCGGCCGCGAGCTCCCAGTCGGGCTGCGGCTCCTCCAGGTACTCGGCGATCGCCAGTCCGCAGCGCAGCGCGTGCAGGATGCTGGACGAGCCGGTGAGCAGCGCCTCGTCGGTGGCGGTGCCGTCCTCGTCGAGGCGCCAGGAGATCGGGCCGCCGGGCAGCCGCAGCCGGACGATGAAGTCCAGGGCGCGGCGGACCACCGGCCAGATCCACTCCAGGAACGTGTCGTCGCCGGTGCTGAGGTGGTGGTGCCAGACCCCGACGGCGATGTAGGCGCAGAAGTTGGTCTCCTTCGCCCGGTTGGAGACCTCGCCGTCGGTGTAGGCCGCGTACCAGGAGCCGTCCGGGTTCTGGTGGGCGGCGAGCCAGCGGTAGGCGGCCTCGGCGGCGGCGTGCTCGCCCGCGGTGTCGAGGGCCATCGCGGCCTCGGTGTGGTCCCACGGGTCGAGGTGGTGGCCGGTGAACCACGGTATGGCGCCGTCGGCGCGCTGCTCGGCGAGGATGCTGCGGACGGTGCCGGCGGCCTGCTCGGCGTCGAGCACCCCGTCGAGCAGCAGCACCTCGGGGACGGCGGCGGTCATGCGCCGGCCCGCCGCGGCTTCGAGGCGTAGGCGACGAAGCTCTTGCCGATGACCGGGTTGAGCGCCTTCTCGGCGGCCTTGGTGAGCGTGCTGATGACCGGGGTGCCGACGATGTCCCAGACCAGCAGCTGGTGGTAGGCCTTGACGGGCAGCGCCTTGTCGTTGTCCACGCCGACGGCGCACTTGATCCACCAGTACGGCGAGTGCAGCGCGTGCGCGTGGTGGGTGCCGTAGGGCTCCAGGCCGGCGTCCTTGAGCTTGCCGAGCAGTTCGTCGCCGCGGTAGATGCGGATGTGGCCGCCCTCGACCTCGTGGTACTCGTCGGACAGCGCCCAGCAGATCTTCTCCGGCAGCCAGCGCGGCACGGTGACGGCGAGCAGGCCGCCGGGCTTGAGGACCCGGAACATCTCGTTGAGCACGCCCTTGTCATCGGGTATGTGCTCCATCACCTCGGAGATGATGATCTTGTCGAAGTACTCGTCCTCGAACGGCAGCGCCAGCGCGTTGCCCTCCATCGCGGTCGCCGACGCGCCCTCGGGGGCCTCACCGGCCTGCTCCATCGCGGCGAACCACTTCTTGACCTCGGCGATCTCCTCGGCGTTCTGGTCGAGGGCGATCACGTTGGCGCCGCGGCGGTAGCACTCGAACGCGTGCCGGCCCCCGCCGCAGCCCAGGTCGAGCACCCGGTCGCCGGGGGCGAGCGGGAAGCGCGAGAAATCGACGGTCAGCACTGCAGGGCTCCCATTCCTTTTGCTACCAAGCGTCTTGCCGTCTCCAGCCTTTGACGCTTCATCAGATCTCACGCACGCCGGCCGGCGCGGCCCGGGCTCAGGGCACGTACCGCCAGCCCGGCCCGGAGCGGGCGCGCGCGCCGGCCCCGGTGGCGATCGCCGCGCGGTAGGCGTCGGCGGTCAGCTCGGCGGCCCGCTCCCAGGTGAACCGGGCCAGCACCCGCTCGCGGCCGGCCGTCCCGAGCCGCTCGCGCAGCGCCGGGTCGTCCAGCAGCCGGCCGAGCGCGCCGGCCAGCGCGTCCGCGTCCCCCGGCGGCACGGCGAGGCAGGTCTCCCCGTCCGGCCCGGCGACCTCGGGGATCGCGCCGCCGGTGGTCGCCACCAGCGGCGTCCCGGTGGCCATCGCCTCGGCGGCGGGCAGCGAGAAGCCCTCGTACAGCGACGGCACGCAGGCCACCTCGGCCGAGCGGTACAGGTCGACCAGCTCCTGGTCGGTCAGCCCGCTGCGGAACTCGATGTGGTCCTCCAGCCCGAAGCGGCGGACCGCCTCGGTGACCGGGCCGTCCTCCTTCTGCGGCTTGCCGACCACGACCAGGTGCGCGGGCCGCTCGGTGCGGACCTTGGCCAGCGCCTCGACCAGGTACACCAGGCCCTTGAGCGGGACGTCCGCGCTGGAGGTCGTGACGATCCGCCCGGGCACCCGCGCGATCCCCTCCGACGGGGACCACAGCCGGGTGTCGGCGCCGATCGGCACCACCGAGATCGCGCCGGGCGCGGCGCCCAGGTGCTCGGCGATCTCGCGCTTCGAGCTGCCGGACACGGTGATCACGTGGTCGAGCCGGGTGGCGACCCGGCGCTGCATCCGGGTGAAGGCGTACCAGCGGCGCAGCGACAGCCGGCGCATCCGGGTGGTGGCCGCGTCCAGCTCCAGCCGGCGGTCGACGGTGATCGGGTGGTGGATCGTGGTGACCAGCGGGAAGCCGTGCCGGGCCAGCCCGAGCAGGCCGTAGCCGAGGGTCTGGTTGTCGTGCACGACGTCGTAGCGGCCCTTGTGCCTGGCCAGGTACTGCCGGGCGCGCAGCGAGAACGTCAGCGGCTCCGGGAAGCCGCCGGTGCGCATCGTGGCGAACTCCAGCACGTCCACCGGCCCGCGGAACTCGCCGCGCCCCGGCGTGCGGAACGGGTCGTCCGCGCGGTACAGGTCCAGGCTGGGCAGCTCGACGAGGCGCACCGAGCCCGGCCCCTCGACCTCGTCCAGGACGGCGTACGGCTGGGCGCCGATCACGTCCACGTGGTGGCCGAGCCGCGCCAGCTCGCGGGACAGGTGGCGCACGTAGACGCCCTGGCCGCCGCAGAACGGGTCGCCGCGGTACGACAGCAGGGCAATCCGCAGCGGCTGCGCGGTCATCCTGGGCCCTCTTCTCTCGCTGCTATCTGTGCTGCCGGGTGCTGCCGGTCGCTAAAGTAGATCAGGTTTCAGTGGCGGTGGAACTCGTCATCGGCCATGTGAACAATGAGAGACCTCGAAGATACCGGCCCGTAGCTTTCCCTCCGGAGCCAGGGCTGGTGATTCCCGCCACGCCGACCCGGCCGACCCCGGGTCGACGGCGTGCCGCCACCGTGCGGCCCGCCGCCACCCACGCGCCCCCGGGAGCACCCCTTGTCGTCGCCGAGCACGTCCGCGAGCCCCGCCGCCCCGTCGTCGGGCGAGCCGCCGCTGACCGCCCGCCAGGCCGAGCGCCGGCGGCGGATCCTGCGGGCCGCCACCGCCCTGGCCGCGCGCGGCGGGTACGAGGCGGTGCAGATGCGGGAGGTCGCGGAGAGCGCCCAGGTGGCCCTCGGCACGCTCTACCGGTACTTCCCGTCCAAGGTCCACCTGCTGGTCGCGGTCATGCTCGAACAGCTCCAGGGCCTCCAGGAGCACATCCGCCGGCACCCGCCGACCGACGACGAACCGGCGCTGCGGGTCGCCGACACGCTCACCCGGGCGTTCCACGCGCTCCAGCGCGAACCGCTCCTGGCGGAGGCCATGGTGCGGGCGCTGTCCTTCGCGGACCGCTCGGTCGGGACCGAGGTGGACCAGGTGAGCACCGCGACCGGACAGCTCATCCTGGACGCGATCGGCCAGTCCGGGCCGGCGAGCGAGAGCCAGCGCGCGGCCGTCCGGGTGATCGAGCACACCTGGCACTCGGCGCTGGTCTCCTGGCTCTCCGGCCGCTCCTCGATCGCCGAGGTGCGGGCCGACCTGCACACGGCGGCGCGGCTGCTCACGCTGCCGTGAGGCCTCCGCAGGGCCTCTTCGGGGCCTCTGCTGGCCCTCGCGGACTGGAACGTGTTCCTGCTCGCCGCGGTCCGGTGGGCGGCGCCGGCGGCTAGAGTCAACGGGCAGCAAAAACTTCATCCCGTCCCTCTCCCGGGGGAAGCCGGTGCGAGTCCGGCGCTGACCCCGCAACCGTGAGGCCGTGCTCCCGTGCGTGAGGCCGTACTCCCGCGCGTCGGTACGGGCAGAGCCGGACGCGCCCGTCCGGCACCGTCGAGGACTACGGAAGGGCCCCGCCGGGCCCGCCCCGCTCACGAAAGGCACACCTCCACCATGCTCACCGCCGCCCGCCTGGGCGCCGCCGCCCTGTCCGCCGCGCTGCTGACCGGCGCCGCCGCCGCACCGGCCCTCGCGGACACGCCCTCCCCGAGCGCCACCGCTGCCGCCCCCGAAGGGCTGTACGGCAAGGGCGACCCGACGTACGACGGGGTGTGGCGCCAGTCCCTCGCCCTCACCGCGCTCGCGGCGGCCAAGGTCACCCCGGCCGACTCGGCCGTCGCCTGGCTCACCGGACAGCAGTGCGAGGACGGCGGCTGGCCGTCGTACCGGGCCGCCGGCGCGGCCTGCGACGCCAAGGCCGAGGACAGCAACGCAACCGCCGTCGCCCTCCAGGCCCTCGCCGCGCTCGGCGGGCACCAGGACGCCGTCGACAAGGGCGTCCAGTGGCTCAAGGCCAACCAGAACGCCGACGGCAGCTGGGCCTACAACCCGGGCAACCCCGGCGACGCCAACTCCACCGGTCTCGCCGTCAACGCC
>NZ_JBFBDY010000448.1:0-5204 GCF_040683475.1 Kitasatospora sp. NPDC093558
CGCCCGCGTGACGGCCGTGGTCAGCGCGCCGACGTCGGCCGCCAGCCGGACGAGGTAGTGGCTGCCGCCCGGCACCTCGTAGCGGGCGCGGTCCGGCACCACCGCGCGGGCCCGCAGGGCGTACTCCAGCGACCCGGCCGCGCTCGCCTCGCTGTGGTCGCGGGTGCCGTGGACGATCAGCACGCGGCGCCCGGCGAGCTGGTCGATCCCGTCCCCGCTGGGCAGCCAGGGCGCGATCCCGGCCACGCCGACGACGTTGGGGTGCCCGGCGCACCAGAACGCGGCGCGCCCGCCCAGCGAGTTGCCGATCAGCACCACCGGCACCGGCCCGTACCGGCGTTCGAGCTCGTCGAGCGCCCAGCGGGTGTCCACGGCGGTGTCGGCGTCGGCGCCGTTCCAGCCGCTGTGGCGGTAGCGCAGCAGGTGCACGGCGAGGCCGTGGCCGCGTCCGCGCCCGGCGAGACCGGCGGCCAGGTCGCGCAGGCCGAGTTCGGCGATCCGCAGCGGACCGCCGCGCCCGCGCACGAACCCGCCCGGGAGCAGCAGCGCGACCCCGCGCACCGGTCCGGCGGGATCTCCCCCGGCCCCGCCCGTGGAACCGGACGCGGACTCGGTGAAGCCCTCGCCCTGCCACGACGTCAACTGTGCGGAACGAAGCCCCCGCTGTGCTCGGAACACGTGCTTCCTCTCCTGATGCCTTCCGGCGGATTCTGCGGATTCTACGGTTCCGCCGCCGGGTCGTGGTGGCTGAGCAGCGACCACAGCACCCAGCCGGTGACCCGCGTGCGCACGACCATGACCTGGGCCCAGCGGGCGCCGAGCGGCGACGTCCAGGTGTCCACGACCTCGACGCGGTCGCCCTGGCGGGCGAGGCCCATCACGGTGTCGCCGCCGGAGTGGTCGAGCCGCACGTTCACGGCGCTCGCGGAGACCTCCCACCATCCGCTCCCGACCTCGGGCGGGTGCGGGCCGCCGGTGACGGCGGCCGGGACGAGCAGGATCGTCAGGGAGAGGACGGCTGCGGTGGCCCGTCCGATCAGGGCCACGGGAGCCCCGGCGCGGCGTTGTGCTCGGGCGGAGGGGGACATGTGGCGGAGTAGCGGAGCATGTACAGCAGAACGAGCCGACCATTCGCATGCACACTGATCCGGTGCGACGCCCACCCGGTCGGCGGAACGGCTCGGGCGCGGCGCGAAACCCGTACGGCGGGCAAGCTGCTTACGTCGTCGTGCAGTTGGGTGATGCCCGCGCGGTGTGGCAGTCAGCCGGTCGCGAGGACGCGGCGGAGGGCGGCGCGGCCGGCCGGGCCCCACGTCGGTTGGCCGCCGGGGAGGCCGCGTTCGCCGGCACGGCCGATGTCGGCGAGGGAGAGGCTGCGCATCAGCCGCCCAGCCGCGCGCCCGGCGGAGCGTCGCCGGGTCGGTGTCCCCGTAGGCGTGGAGGAAGCCGGCGAGGGCGCCGTCGGGCAGGAGGAGCCAGGCGGCGGAGAGGTCGGTGGCCGGGTCGCCCGCGCAGAGGTCGCCGAAGTCGATCACTCCGGCGAGCGTGCCGTCGGCGGTGACGACGTTCGCCGGGTGGAGGTCGCCGTGCAGCCACACTGCCGGGCCGTCCCAGGCCGGGGCCGCGCGGGCGGCCTCCCAGGCGGACCGGACCTCGGCGGTGGCCAGGCCGGTCGGAGCGATGGCACGGAAGCGTTCCGCGAACTCCCGCCCCACCAGGGCGAGATCGACACCCCGCAGCGGATTGGCCGGCGCGTCGGCGGGCGCGGGCCGGTGGAGCGACCGGAGGAAGCCGGGTAGGGCGTGTCTGACAATTCGCGTCGTCCGCCCGGAGGGCGGGCGGGGCGGCGTTGGGGTGCGTGCATCGCAAGGCGGAGGAGGGAGTCCATGCGGTGGGGGCACCTCCCGGCCGCCAGGCTGGGGGAGCGTCGCCCCGCAGACGGGAATTGTCAGACACGCCCTGGGCGCGCGGCGGCGTCGGCCGGGCGGGAGATCGGGGCGCGGTCGAGCGGTTCGCCCGGGACCCACTCGACGACCGTCCACGGGAACGGGAATCGTCCGGACGGTTCGCCGGTGTGCACCGGACGGGGAACGGGCAGCGGGAGTCGGGCGGTCAGCGCAGGGAGCCACTGCCACTCCTTGCGCAGCCGTGCGGGTGCGTCCGGCGTACGCGGCATGCGGACGGCCAACGCGTCGCCGAGGCGCCACAGTTGGTTGCTCCAGCCGCCCGGTACGCGGCGCAGCGGCAGTTCGCCGAGGTCCGGGTGCTGCACCCGGAGGAGGGAGCGCACCAGCGGCTCGTCGATCGGGTGGCCGTCCATGGGCTGTCCTCGCTTCGCTGTCGGCCGTGGCGCGGTGATCGCCCAGTATGGCGCCGGGTGTCGGGGGAGTGGCGGCGAGGTGGCCCGCGGGGAAGCGGGGCGGGCCGGATCGGGGATCGGGCTGCGGCAGGGTCCGGTGCGGTCGAAACTGGGCGTGGACCGTTCCAAGGCCTCTACGGCACCGCGCAGTTGGGGGTCGAGGATCCGGGACGGGACTTTGATGCCGACGAGACAGGATGAGCACGCGATGAGCAGCCGTACCTCCCGCACCACCGCCGTGGCCTTGGCCGTCGTCCTCGGGCTGGGGGCGGCGCCCGCCGCGGTGGCCGACACCGCGCCGGCCGCGGGGCCCACGGTGTACGGGCTGGATTCGAAGGGGTACAGCGACGTGACGGGGATCAACAACAGCGGTGTGGTGGTCGGGTACGCGTACCCGCAGTCCTGGGAGGTGCAGTCCACCGCGATGCGCTGGGACACCGCCAACATCACGACCACGGCGGGGACTTCGATCCCCGGGACGGCACTGGCGCCGCTGCCCGGCGACCGCTTCGACGAGGCCATGGGCGTCAACGAGGCGGGCACCGTCATCGGGATCTCCTGGCCGAGCCCCACCGATTGCGGCTGCTCCGCGCAGCAGAAGCACGCCGTGCGGTGGGCGGCGGACGGCAAGCCGACCGCGCTCGCGCCGCTGCCCGGTGACGCGTACGGCCGTCCTGTCGCCGTCAACGCCGGTGGCACGGCCGTGGGTTACACCTTGTCGGACGCCGGGCAGGAGCACGCCGTCGCGTGGCAGCCGGACGGCACGCCGGTCGCTTTGAAGCCGCTGCCCGGCGACGTGCGCAGCGTGCCGTCGGCGGTCAACAGCTCGGGCATGGCGGTGGGTTACTCCCAGGGCGCGGCGTTCGACAGCCCGAAGCACGCGATCGTGTGGGGCCCGGACGGTACGGCCACCGCGCTCGACCCGGCGGGCGACTACGTGGTCAGCACGGCGTCCCGGATCAACGACGCGGGCACCGTGCTCGGCCAGGCGAGTCCGGACGGGGAGGCCTCCCGGGGCGTCGTGTGGGACGCGGACGGCAACCCGCGCGAACTCGGCGTCGGCCGCTGGGGCACCGCGCTCAACGCCGCCGGGGTCGTGGTCGGCGGGGAGCCCGACCCGGTGCACTCCGGCGGGCACGCCGTCCGCTTCGACCCGGACGGGACGAGCACGCCGCTGGGCGGGCCCCTGGCGGACTACGAGTCCTCCGTCGCCGTCGCGGTCAACAGCGCCGGTGCGGCGGTCGGTTACTCCTTCTACGGCGGCCCCTCGCGCGGCAACCAAGCCGCCCTGAGCTGGACGCCGGGCGGCGCGGTGACCAACCTGCGGCCGGGCGACTTCGCGGCGGCGTCGCTGGTCAACGATGCGGGCCTGGTCGCCGGGGTCCTGATCAGCCACAACGAGATCCACTTCGCGCTGCACTCCGCCGCGGTCTGGAAGCCGTAGCCCGCGCGCTGTCGCCCGGGCCGCCCCGACGCGTCAACCGGCCGCCGGCTCCCGGAGGTCGAGCCGGAACAGGTGGGTGCGGTGCGTCGGCGCGTAGCCGAGGGCGTCGTTGACGCGGCGCATGCGCGGGTTGGTGTCGGCGAGGGCGAGGCGGGTGTAGGTGTGGGTGAGGGTATGTCTGATCAATTCACGTCGTCCGCCCGGCGGGCGGACGGGCCGGCGGCGGGATCGGTCAGGGTGGCGATGCGGACGGGCACGGCGGATCAGCTCCCGGGAGGGTCGACGACCGGGTGACGGTAGCCGGGCTGGGTACGGGCGGCAACGCGGATTCGCCCGTCGCACGGGGGCTCCTGGGCCGGGCCGTGCCCGAATCGGTCGGGAACGTACGGAATTGACGGGTCGACGATGGAACGGATCTTCGTTCTCGGCTCGAAAACCACTGCGAACAGGCCGTTCGTCGGGATACGGTCCGCCGGTGAACGATGGCAAGGGTATGGCGGGTCAGGTGGGGGCGGCGCTCGTGTTGGCGCTGGCCGTCGTGGCGGTGGTGCTGTTCGTGCAGGGGCGGGAGGAGACCGCCGCGCCGAGCGGCAAGCCCGCCGCGTGCAATCCGCCCAAGGACACGGACGCGCCCGGCTACCCGGCGCTCTGCGCCGCCCTGAACCGCCCCGACCTGCCCGCGCTGGTCGGGGTGCCCGGCGAGCACGTCGTGAACGCGTACTCCGCGGGCCTGCTGCCGTCCGAGAAGGGCGCGAAGGGGCGCGACGCCGCGGTGGAGGTGCAGGTCGGCTCGTACAACGTGCGGCTCGCCGACAACGGCGACCTCTCGCTGCGCACCGTCGCCGAGTTCCTGACCCCGAAGGTGCTGCCGGGCTCGGTGCTCGGTCATCCGGCGGCGACGTACACGGACCACACGATGTCGATCTCCTTCGGCCTCGCGGGCTCGAAGTCCAGCGCGGGCACCGGCGGCATCGCGCAGCACCTCGTCGTCTCCAAGGGGCAGGGGGACGGCGTCGGCTCGTACGAGATCGCGGTCTGGCGGCAGGACGCCGGCGCCGTGGACGACGCGGCGGCGCGGCGCATCGCGGAGACGGTGCTGCCGACGCTCCAGGGGTGGGTGTCCGGGCAGCAGTAGGGCGGGCTCAGCTCAGGAGCCACGCGCGGGTCAGGGCGACGACCTCCTCGCGGCTGCGCGGGCCCTCGTCGGCGGCGACGAAGTGGTTGCCGATGCGGGTGGAGAGGCTGACCAGGCAGCGCAGCTCGACCTCGTCCTCGTCGGGGCAGAACTCCCGGTACAGGGTGCGCATGTAGGCCATGCGCCGGTTGTCGATGCGCCGGAGGCGCTCGGCGACGGCCGCGTCGCGGCGGGCCCAGTCGCGGACGGCGAGTTCGGCGGCGATG
>NZ_JBFBDY010000449.1:0-5201 GCF_040683475.1 Kitasatospora sp. NPDC093558
CTCGCGGCGCAGCGCGGCGGCCTCGGCGGTGGCCGCGGCGAGGCTGAGCGTGGCGTGCCGGTAGGTGAGTTCCTCGGCGATCAGGCTGTGCCGGGTGCGGTCGGCCTCGGCGGCGGTGACGGCGCTCGCGGCGGCGGCGACCTCGATGGCGAGGTCCTGGGCGCGCTCGCGCTCGGCGGTGGCGCGGGAGGCCAGCGCGTGGGCGAGGCGGCGGGTGCGGCGCTCGGCGGTGCGGTGGGCCTCGCGGACGGTCTCGCGCGCGGTGGTGGACTCGGCGATGCGCTCCAGCAGGTCGAGCGACCCGGCGGTGAAGTCGCGCTCGGCGGTGAGCTCGGAGCGCAGGCCGAGCTTGGCGGCGAAGCCGTGGACGAGGTCGGCCAGGCCGTCGGTGTCGCGGGTGTCGGTGACGGCGCGCAGCAGGAGGTCGGTGAAGTCGCTGTCGTGCTTGACCGCGAAGAGGCCGGCCGCCTCGCCCTCGTCGGCGTTCATCTCGCGCTGGTAGCGGAAGAGTTCGGGATCGAGGCCGAGCTCGCCGAGGTGCTCGGTCCAGCGGTCGTGACCGTCCTCGAAGACCAGGTCGAGGTGCGGGTGGGCCTTGCCGGCCTCGGTGAGGGCGTCGCGGAAGCCCTTCATGGTGCGGCGCCGGCCGCGGGCCTTCTGGTCGCCGGCCAGGCTGACGCGCTCGGCGACCGGGAGGGAGTCGAGGGTGAGGCCGGGGCCGGGACGGAAGGAGTACCAGGTCTCGGCGAACTTGCGCGGGTCGGAGGAGACCTGGCGGCCGCGCCACTCGCTGACCTTGCCGACGACGATCAGCTCACCGGTCACGGTGTGCTGCCACTCCAGGGCGACGTGGCCGCAGTCGTCGGCGAGCAGGAACTTGCGCAGCACGCCGGAGCTCGCGCCGCCGAGGGTGTTGCGGTGGCCGGGGAGCATCACCGAGAAGATCAGCTTGAGCAGGACGGACTTGCCGCCGCCGTTCTCCAGGAAGAGCACGCCGGCCGGGGCCGGGCGGCGCACCGGGCCGTCGGCGTCCTCGCCGAAGAGGCCGATCTGCTGCGGGGCCGGGTCGGCGACCGGCTCGCCGACGCCGCGCAGGTCGAGCACCGTGTCGGCGTAGCGGGCGCCGGCCGGTCCGATCGAATAGAGGCGGACCCGGTTGAGCTCGTACATGTGCGGCGGTTCTCCGTGGCTGACGTGGGTTGGGGGTGGGCGGGGGGGTAGGGGGGTTGGGGGGTTAGGGGTTCGGGGGCGCGGGTGTTCAGAGGGAGTGGAACGGGAGGCCCGCGTCCGCGACCAGCTCGTCGGCGGTGTCCGGGGGCAGCAGGCTCGCGGTGCCGTCCGAGACCGGGACGACGCCGAGGTCGAGCAACTCGGCCATCGCGGCGGTGCCGGCCAGGTCGCGGACCTGCAGCTGGTAGCGGGCGGTGGTGCGGTAGGTGCCGCCGGCGTCGTCCGAGACCTTCTGCAGGAAACCGGAGTCGACCAGGAACACGACGGCCTTGGCGACGATGCCGATCGTGGAACCGGAGAGCCGGCGGGCGTCCTTCGTGGCGCCGGTGGCCGTGCGCCGGGCCCACACCCGCCAGGCGGCCTCCAGCCCGGGGGCGTCGCTCTGCGGGTCGGTGTTGGCGCCCTCGGCGTCGGCCTGCTCCTCCAGGCGGCGGCAGGCCTGGCGGACGAACGAGTCGACGCCGTTGACGGTGATCCGGCCGAGGTAGCCGTCGTCGGCGAGGTCTTCGGGACGGGGGAAGGCCATCGCGGCGACGGCCAGGTGCGCCAGACCGTGCAGGAAGCGGTCGGTGGACTCGGACGCGGCGCGGCGCGAGTAGTCGCCCATGCGGACGGCGAAGACCGAGTCCTCGGCGGCGGCCACGGCCATGCCCGCGCGCGGCGAGACCTCCAGCACGACCAGGCCCATGCCGGTGGCGATCGCGTCGGCGAGGCGCGCGAACGGCGGGTCCTCGCGGTGGCGGCGCACCAGCTCGGCGTACTCGGCGTCGCGGGCGGGGAGCAGCTTGGCCTGGAGGCCGAAGGAGACCAGGCGGGCGGCGTCGGCGACGTCGGCCGGGGTGATCGGCGCGGGCGCGGCGGGCTCGGTCTCGGGCGCCCAGGACGTGTCGTGGTGGGTCGTCACGGGCGGTGCTCCTCGGGGCTGTTGCTGGCGGTTCGGGTGGCCGGGTGGGTGGCCGGGTGGGTGGCCTGGCTGACGGCCTGGCGGGTGGTCAGGCGGGAGTTCTGGTGGGTGGTCTGGCGGTGCATCGGGGGGCCGGTCAGCCGGCGTCCTTACGGTCGGCGGCCATCCCGACCGCGTCCAGGAGCGCACTGCCGACGATCAGGTCGGCGCCGCCGAACTCCGGATCGCTCAGCGGCGTGCCGTCGTCCACGGCGAACAACAGCCGCTCCTCGCCCTGCCGGTAGGCCGTACCGACCGGCGGACTGGCCGCGTGCACCGCCAGCAGGGCCACCAGGTACGGGAGTTCGGGATCCTGCCGGCGCGCCTCGGCGAGCAGGCCGGACAGCCGGCGCGGCGCGTCGGCCGGCAGGTCCAGCAGCTCCAGCGCGGCCTCCAGCTGCGCCTCGGAGAAGCGGCTGTCGTCCGGGGTGGCGACGAGGTCCGGGTCGGGCAGCTCGGCGCCGAGGTGCTCGCGCTCGACCGGCGGGGTGAGCAGCAGGTCGACCAGGTCGGCGACGCGCACCGAGCTCGGGACGCGCAGCCCGGCGCCCCGGGCGAAGAACGCGCCGGTGGGGCGGACGGCCTGCTCTATCGGCAGCCGCAGCACGGGCGCGAGCAGCTGCCCGTACAGGTCGATGCCGCTGCGGGCGCCGGGGGTGGCGAAGGCCTGCCGGTCCTGCTCGGCGCGGAACAGCGGGCCGGCCTCCAGCAGGCGGGTCTGCAGCTGGGTGTGCCGGCGGATGCAGTCCTTGACGATGTCGACGAGCTCGGCGGCGCGGCGCTTGTGCTCCGGCTCCTCGGCCTCGTCGCGGGCCTTGCGGATGTTGGTGAGAATCGCGTTCTCGTGCCGGTAACGGTCGGCGATGTGGTCCAGCGCCTCGTCGATGAGATCGGGGATCGTGCGCATCCAGTCGACGGCGCGGACGTTGCGCCGGGTGGCCTCCAGGGCGCGGCGCAGCGTCTCGGCGTACTGGACGGTGCGGTAGCGGGCCTGCTCGGCGGCGAGCTGGGCGTCGGCCAGGCGGCCGCGGCGGATCAGCACCTCCAGCTTGACCTCGGCGGCGATCTGGGCCGAGGTGACGTCGGTGTCGAGCGCGCCGACCAGGACGTTGACCGCCTCGTCGGTGGTGCGCAGGTAGACGCCGCCGTCGGGGCCGGGGACCTCCTCGATCAGCTTGAAGTCGTAGTCGCGGCGGACGTACTCGCCGTCCGCGCCGAAGGTGCCGTAGACGGCGCGGAAGCCACGGTCGACGCTGCCGACGTTGATCAGCGACTCCAGCACCCAGCGGGCGACCCGCTCGTGCTCGGCGCCGGGACGGCCGGCGGCCTGCGCGGCGACCCGGGGCAGCAGCCGGGCGAGCACTATGTCGCGGTCGGCGCCGGTGTCGAAGTCCATGTGGAGGGTGACCAGGTCGATCGCGGCCAGGCCGACCTCGGCCATCGCATAGCCGCCGTACTCGCCGGCCAGGTTGACCTTGCGGTTGTCCAGGTCGTGCAGCGGGGCGGTGCAGGCCAGCGCCTTGAGCCGGCGGGCGAGGCCCTCGTCGGCGGCGGGGCCGGGCGCGGGGCGCGCGCCGGGCACGCCGGCGCCGGCGGCGGGCCGGAGGGCGGGCGCGGTGGGCGGGTCTGCGATGACGGTCACGGTGGACAAGATTAGAGGTTCGCACCGACATCGACCGAAACGGACCTTGCGGGCGGGCTGCGCGACGGGCGTGCGGCGGGTGGGCGACGGGCGCGCAACGGGTGGGCGTGCGTGTCGGGGGTGTTTTCGGGGGTGACTGCGGAGGTGTTTTCGGGGGTGGCTTCGGGGGTGACTGCGGAGGTGACTGCGGGGGTGATTTCAGAACCCGGTTTCGACGGGATCACGCCAATCCCGAACGGAAATTCGGGAAAGCCGTGAAGGCCGTGCGGTGCTTCCGTGATGATCGGCCTATGATCACTCGACTGGCCAAAGCGGGCCTCGCCGCCGCGCTGTCCGTGACCACCCTCGCCACCGGCGCCGCCGCTTCCTCGGCCGCACCGGCCTCCGCGGGCTCCCCTGCCGCCTCGGCTGATGTGCCGGCCGTCCAGGGCCCGCACGTGACGCTCTCCATGAACGGCTTCCTGCCGAGCACGACCCCTCCCGGGCCGGGCAAGTTCTCGATCGGCTGGACCTCGGCCGGGACGCAGGACCTCACCGGACCGACGCACATCACCCTCGACCTGCCGCCAGGGATCAAGACCGACGGCGCGATGTTCACCTACGTGCCGGCCGACTACACCATCTACGAGAACGTCTCGTCCGACGGCCACCACTTGGAGGTCGTCTTCACCGGCACCCGGCAGCCCGGGCACTACGACTTCATGAAGCTCACCCTGTACGGCAACGGCACCCAGCAGCCGACCGACCGGATCGTCGCGACGATCGGCAACCCGAACGACACCGACCCGACCGGCCACATGGTGATCCTGCAGGTCGACGGGACCACGCCGGCACCGCCCGCACCGGTCGCGCCGGTCGTCACCGGCATCGACACCAGCACCGGCCCGGGCGTCGGCGGTACGGCGGTGGACATCAGGGGCACCGGGCTCGGCAACGGCATGGTGCTGATCGGTGGCGTCCCCGCGACCGGCACCTGCACGGACACCGACTGCACGGTGACCACCCCGGGCGGAACGGGCAGCGCACCGATCAGCGTGGTCACCGCCGGCGGGACGGCCGCGGCGCCGTTCACCTTCGACTACACGGGCGACCCGCCCCCGGCGCCGCCGGTGCCGACGGTGTCCAGCCTCTCGACCGCGAGCGGTCCGGTGGCGGGCGGCACGCAGGTGGTCGTCATCGGCAACGACCTGACGTACGGGACCGTGAACTTCGGCGGGGTGCCGGCCCTGCACACCTCGTGCGGACCGAGGTACTGCTCGGCGACCGCCCCGGCGGGCGCGGCGCCCGGACCGGTGGACGTCACGGTGACGACGGTCGGCGGGACGAGTGCGGCGGCGACGTTCACGTACACCGCGTAGGGCGGGTGCCGTTGCCCGGGCGCGCGGC
>NZ_JBFBDY010000450.1:0-2760 GCF_040683475.1 Kitasatospora sp. NPDC093558
GCGCAGCTGAAGTCGCTGCCGCACGTCGGCGGCCGCTGGGAGCACGTGACGAGCAGGCCGTACAACGCGGACGACCCGCGCTACCGGGACGTCAACTCCAACTCCAGCGGCGGCGCGGGCTTCGTGACCGGCCGCATCACCGGCATCGCGGCCGACGACGACGGGTACGTGTACGCGGGCGGCGCGAACGGCGGCGTGTTCCGCTCGCGGACCGGTGGCGGGCAGTGGCAGTCGATCTCGGAGAAGCTGCCGTCGCTCTCCACCGGCGCACTGAACCTGGACGGCTCCGGGCGGCTCTGGTACGCGACCGGCGAGTCGAACACGGGCGCGGTGTCGTACGTCGGCACGGGCGTGTACGTACTGGCGGACCCGAAGCACGGCAAGTTCCAGCCCGGGAACCGGGTCGGCGGTGCGGAGTTGGAGTCCACCACCATCCACGCGCTGCGCTTCGGCGGGGACAAGGTGTGGGCGGCGACCAGCCGGGGTGTGTGGAGCCACTCGACGACGAACCTCTCGGGCCCGTGGACGCTGGAGTTCGCGCCCAACCCCGAGTACCTGCCGGGTGGTTCGAAGGCGGGCGACCCGAGTGCGCCGTACAAGAACATCGCCAACGACGTCGCGATCGACCCGAAGGACCCGTCGAAGGTGATCCTCGCGATCGGCTGGCGGGGCGGCGACACGTACAACGGCTTCTACAGCAAGGCCGCGGACGGCAGTTGGCAGCGCGTCGCGTCGCTGGGCGACCTGCCGACGGACGCGGCGAACGTCGGCAACGTGACCTTCGCGCGCTCGGCGGACGGCTCGCGCTACTACGCGATCGACCAGTCGCCGGACCTCACCGCGCACAACCCGGACTCCGGGCTGAAGGGCATCTACGTCTCCAAGTCCGGCTCCCCGTCCGGTCCTTGGACGCTGATCGCGGACAAGGACAAGATCAAGAACTCGGGCTCGGCGCTGCAGGGCGCCGGGTACCAGCCGGGCATCCAGTCCTGGTACAACCAGTTCCTCCAGGTCGACCCGGCCAACCCCGACCACGTCTACGCGGGTCTGGAGGAGGTGCTGGAGACCAAGAACGGCGGCGCCACCTGGATCGTCCCCGGCCCCTACTGGAACTTCCCGTTCCCCTGCTGGAGCATCGACCCGGCCAAGCAGACCGGCGACTGCTCGCCGACCACCCACTCCGACCAGCACGCCGTCGCCATCGGCACGTACCGGGGCAAGACCAGCGTGTACGTCGGCAACGACGGCGGCATCTACTCCCGCCCGGTCAACGGCGCCGTCGACTCCGGCGGGCACGCCAAGGACTGGAAGTCCCTCGCCGACGGCACGATCGACACCCTGCAGTACTACTCGGTGGGCGTCGGGAAGGACCTGGCGGACCGGTCCGGGCGGGGCGTCAGCGTCAGCGGCGGCCTGCAGGACAACGGGGAATCGATCCTGCGTGCCCGCGACCGCGTCATGGGCTCCAACTTCGGCGGCGACGGCGGGGACACGCTGGTCGACCCGAACAACGGGTGCAACATCGCCGAGGAATACGTCTACATGGACGTGTGGGTCACCCAGAACTGCGCCGTCAACGACGGCTCGGGCAACAGCGACCCGAGCAAGGCCACGTCCTACGAGGTCGCCCCGCCCGACAAGGACACCAGCTCCGCCCGCTTCATCGCGCCGCTCGCCGCCGACCCGAAGGACGCCGACACCTGGATCGCCGGCGGCCGGCACATCTGGGTGCAGCACAAGGGCTACGCGATCCGCAGCCGCAGCGAGTGGACGTCCGCGTACGACCTCGGCGCCGGGCACTTCGCCACCGCCGTCTCGACCGTCAACGGCACCGTGTACGCTGGCTGGTGCGGCCCCTGCAACAACCAGGGCTTCACCCGCGGCATCGCGGTCGGCAAGACCGACGGCACCGGCTGGCACCAGCTGAACCTGCCGGTGGACGGCACCCTGCCGAACCGCTACGTGTCCTCGTTCGCCGTGGACGAGAACGACGCGCAGCACGTGTTCGTGGCCTTCAACGGCTTCTCGCGGTCCTGGACCGAGGGGCCGGGGGCGGGCGTCGGGCACGTCTTCGAGTCCCGGGACGGCGGCGCGACCTGGACGGACGTCTCGGCCAACCTGCCCGACGTGCCCGCGACCTCGGTGAAGATCCTGCCGGACGGCGGGCTCGCGCTCGGCACCGACCTCGCCGCCTTCTACCGGGCGCCGGGCGCCAAGGACTGGGCGGTCCTCGGGCGCAACCTGCCCACGACGTCCGTGCAGCAGCTCAAGACCGGCCCGGACGGCAAGCTGTACGCGGCCACCTTCGGGCGCGGCATCTGGGCGATCGACCTGCGGCGCTCCGACTACGGCGACGTGGCCGGGGACGGGGACCAGCAGGACTGATCCTGTCGCCCGTTTCGGTGCCCGGTCCGCTGCGCGTCGGCGGGCCGGGCACCGGCGTCGCGGGAACCGGTTCGGCGGGTGCTCCGTCCAAGGCGGTGACTTTCGACGATGAGGAGACTCCGTCCCGTGAAGCGACCCGCTGCCGTCCTTGCCGCCGGTACGACCCTGCTCCTCGCGCTGGCTGCCGCCGCCTGCACGTCCACGGGCGCGCCGGTGGGGCCTTCGCCGACTTCGTCTTCTTCGCCGGTTTCGCCCAGTTCATCTGCTTCGCCCAGCTCACCTGCTTCGCCCAGCTCACCTGCTTCGCCCAGCTCACCTGCTTCGCCCAGCTCACCTGCTTCGCCCAGCTCACCTGCTTCGCCCAGCTCACCTGCT
>NZ_JBFBDY010000450.1:2858-5199 GCF_040683475.1 Kitasatospora sp. NPDC093558
CTTCGCCCAGTTCGTCTTCGAGTGCTTCGCCGTCGAGTCCGTCGCCCACCGCGACGGGACGGCCCACGACGGTGCCGAGCGCCCCGAGCACGGCGGTGACCACCCCGCCGCCCATGCAGCCGACCCCCGCGCCGACGTTCTCCCTCGGCCCCGACAACCCGACCGACCTCCAGCACCGCCCGGTCCCGGCCGGGTAGGCGGCCCGGATCGCGGTCAGGGAGTCGTCGGTTACCGGGGACGCTTTCGGGCGCCCCTGACGGGGGCGGGGCGCTTTCCGCCTCCAGCGGTGGCCGGCCGGGGGGTCAGGGGACTGGGGCCGGTTCGCGGGGTGGGGTCCAGCGGAGGTGGATGGTGCGGTCGGGGGCCTCGGCGCGGAGCAGGGTGAGGCGGGGGCGGATGGCGTCGGTGCGGGAGGTGGGGGGTTTGCGGCTGCCGGCGCGGTAGGGGAGGGGCCACTCGGCCGCGGGGCCGCGGTAGTCCTGTTCGGCGGCGGCGTGCAGGGTCCAGTGGGGGTCGTAGAGGTGGGTGCGGCCGATGGCGCAGAGGTCGGCGCGGCCGGCGATGAGGATGGAGTTGACGTCGTCGTAGGAGGCGATGGCGCCGACGGCGATGACGGCGGTGCCGGTGGCGGCGGCGACCTCGTGGCGGATCCGGTCGGCGTACGGGGTCTGGTAGGAGCGGCCGTAGGCGGGGCGCTCGTCCTTGGTGACCTGGCCGGTGGAAACGTCGATGGCGTCGGCGCCGTGGGCGATGAAGGCGCGGGCGATCTCGACGGCGTCGTGCTCGGTGTTGCCGTCGGGGGCCCAGTCGGTGGCGGAGATGCGCACGATCACCGGGCGGTCGGCGGGCCAGGCGGCGCGGACGGCGTCGAAGACCTCCAGGGGGTAGCGCAAGCGGTTCGCCAGCGGGCCGCCGTACTCATCGGTGCGGTGGTTGGCCAGCGGGGAGAGGAAAGAGGAGAGCAAGTAGCCGTGGGCGCAGTGGAGTTCGAGGAGGTCGAAGCCGGCGTCGGCGCCGCGCCGGGCGGCGGCGACGAACTCGGCGGTGATCCGGTCGAGTTCGGCGCGGGTGAGTGCGCGCGGCGTCGCCGAGGCGGGGCCGTAGGGGAGTTCGGACGGTCCGACGACGTCCCAGTTGCCCTGCTCCAGTGGTTCGTCCATGCCCTCCCACATGAGGCGGGTCGAGCCCTTGCGGCCGGAGTGGCCGAGCTGGAGGCCCATCCGGGCGGTGGAGTTGGCGTGCACGTAGGAGACGATGCGGCTCCACGCGTCGCGCTGCCCGTCGTTCCACAGGCCGGTGCAGCCGGGGGTGATGCGGCCCTCGGGAGAGACGCAGACCATCTCGGTCATCACCAGGCCGGCGCCGCCCATCGCCTTCGAGCCGAGGTGGACGAGGTGGAAGTCCCCGGGGAGGCCGTCGACGGCGGAGTACATGTCCATGGGGGAGACGATGACGCGGTTCTTGAGCTCCAGCGGGCCGAGCCGGAACGGCTGGAACATCGCGGGGACGACGCTCTGCGCGCCCTGAGCCTTGGCGAAGGCCTCGTCGACGCGGTCGGCGAACTGCGGGTCCCGCGTGCGGAGGTTGTCGTAGGTGATGCGGCGGGAGCGGGTGAGCAGGTTGAAGCAGAACTGCACCGGCTCCTGGCCGACGTACATGCCGATGTTCTCGAACCACTCCAGGGAGGCCTGCGCGGCGCGCTGGGTGGACTCGACGACCGGGCGCCGCTCGGTCTCGTACGCCGTCAACGCCTCGTCCAGGGAGGGGTGTTCGTGCAGGCAGGCGGCCAGCGCGAGGGCGTCCTCCATGGCGAGCTTGGTGCCCGAGCCGATCGAGAAGTGCGCGGTGTGCGCGGCGTCGCCGAGCAGGACGAGCCGGCCGTCGTGCCAGCGCTCGTTGCGGACGGTGGTGAAACTCAGCCAGCGCGAGTTGTTGGCGAACAGCCGGTGCCCGTCGAGCTCGTCGGCGAACAGGGCGCGGATCCGCTCCACGGCGGGCTCGTCGGAGGCGCCGGGCGGGAGGTCGAGGCCGGTGTCGAAGCCGGCCCGGCGCCACACGTCCTCGTGCATCTCGACGATGAAGGTGGAGCCGGCGGCGGAGTAGGGGTAGCCGTGGACCTGCATGGTCCCCCACTCGGTCTGCTTGATGAAGAACTGGAACGCCTCGAAGACGAGGTCGGTGCCGAGCCACATGTACTTGTTGCGGCGGGTGTCGAGCGTGGGCCGGAAGACGTCCGGATTCGCCTGCCGCACGGCCGAGTTGACGCCGTCGGCGGCCACCACCAGGTCGTGCCCGGCGCGCAGCGCGGCGGTGTCCGGCGCGGGCGTGCCGAAGCGCAGGT
>NZ_JBFBDY010000451.1:0-5177 GCF_040683475.1 Kitasatospora sp. NPDC093558
GATCGCCGCCGAACCCGACGCGGTGGCCGAACTGGCCCGCCTGTGCGGCTACTTGCCGCTCGCGCTGCGCATCGCCGGGCAGCGCCTGGTCGCGCGCGAGCAGCTGCCGGTGAGCCGGTTGGTGCGACAGCTCGCCGCCGAGGAGAACCGGCTGGACCTGCTGGAGGCCGGTGACCTCGCCGTCCGCCCGGCCTTCGCCCTGTCCTACCGCCGGCTGCCCGCCGAGTCCCAACTGGTGCTGCGCCGCTGCGCGTTGACCAAGGGGCCGGACTTCACGGCGGCCGTCGCCGCGATGTACGCGGGGCTGTCCGCGGTGCGCACCGAGCGCTGCCTGGAGGAGCTGACGGACGCCGGGCTGGTCCAGCTCGCCGCCCCGGAGCGCTACCGCCTGCACGACCTGGTCCGGCTGTACGCGGGCGAGCGGCTGGCGGCCGACGAGAGCGCCGACGAGCTGCGGGACGCCGAACTCGGCGCATCCGTAAGGCTGTTGGCGCGCGCCTCGGCGGCGGGCCTGCGGTTCGTGCCGGACAGCGGTGGCGACGAGGTGCCCGGCGATCCCGATCCGGCGACGGCGCCCGTGACGCTCGCGGACGCGGCGCGCTGGCTGGAGGAGGAGCACCCCGAGTGGCTGGCGGCGATGCACCGGGCGGCCGGGGCGGGCCGGCACCGCGAGGTGGTGGACACCGCCGAGGCGATGCACTGGTTCTCGGACCGGCTGCTGAGCTGGGACATCTGGGGCGAGGTCTTCCAGCTGTCCGTCGACTCCGCGCGGGCCCTCGGCGACCGGCACGCCGAGACCGTCCACCTGAACTACCTGGCCTGGACGTACGTCACCTGCCTGCACCGCTACCAGCGCGGCATCGAACTGGCCGGCGAGGGCCTGGAACTGGCCCGCGAGACCGGAGACCGCGAGCAGGAGGGCTGGGCCCTGACCTACCTCGGCAGCGGCCTGCGCAGGCTGCACCGGCACCAGGAGGCCACCGACAGCTACCGCCGGGCCGCCGATGCCTTCGCGGCCGTGGACAACCGGGCCGCCCGGATCGGCCGGCTGGTGACGCTGCGCGGCGCGGCCAACTGCCTGCGCGACGCGGGCCGCGCGGAGGAGGCGGTGGAGTCCCGTCGGCTGGCGCTGGCGGGCGCGCTGGAGCTGGTGGAGCGCTGGGAGACGCCGCTGATGCACTTCCTGGCGGGGATGACGGCGTACGAACTGGGTCTCGACCGCGCGGCCCTGAAGCAGTGGCCGGCCGCCGAGAAGGCCTACCGCCAGGCGCTGACGCACTTCGAGGCGATCGGCCGCCCGGACAGCATGACGAAGACGCTGACCGAGCTCGGCACGGCCCTGATCGAGCAGGGCCGCGCCGACGAGGCCCGCGAACTCCTCACCGAGGCGCTCACGGACCTCAGCGCGGACGGCCGCCCGGGCCGCCGCCGCACGGGCGCATAGGCGGACCTCAGATCCGGCTGTCCTCCACCGCCGGGATGGTGTCGTCCTGGGCGACACCGGCGCCGTTCGGCACCGCCGAGCGGACGTTGGCCCGCGGCGCGGCGGCGGCCGGCTTCTTCCCGCAGAACGCCGGCTCCAGCGCGCCCATCAGGCCCTGCGTCACCGCGCCGTTGTTGGAGGCGTTGGCGAACACGACGACCGTCCGGTGCCCGTCCGGCGTGGTGAACGACTGGGTCTGGTAGCCCTGGACGATCCCGCCGTGCCCGTACACGTCGCCGCAGCTGAGCGAGATGCGGCGCAGCCCGAGGCCGTAGGAGATCTTCGCGCTCGGGGTGGCGATCGCGGCCTCCATCTGCTTGAGCGAGTCGTCGGAGACGAGCCCGCCGGAGCTGCCGGCCATGAGGGCGGTCAGGAAGGTGTCGAGGTCCTGGGCGGAGGAGGTGACACCGCCCGCGGCCCAGAGCCAGGAGGCGGTCTGCTCGGTGGAGTCGAGCAGCGGCTTGGTGCGGTCGTCGTTGGTGAGGTAGCCGGTGACGTGGGCGCCGCGGATCTTCGGGTCGGGGACGACGAAGGAGGTGTCGCGCAGGTCCAGCGGGTCGAGGATGCGCTCCTGGAGCACGTCCGCGTACGGGCGGCCGGTGAGGTTCTCGACGGCGAGGCCCATGAGCACGAAGTCGGTGTTGGAGTACGAGTACTTGCTGCCCGGCGCGTACTGGATGCCGTGCTTGACGGACATCGCGACGAGGTCGCGCGGGTCGTACACGTTGGTGCGGATGCGCGCCTCGAACGCGGCGGTGGTCTCCTCGCCGGGCTGCTCCAGGAGGTCGTTGGTGTGGTCGTAGACGCCGGCCCGGTGCTCCATGACCTGGCGGCCCGTCATGGTCCAGCCGTCGGGCAGGGTGCCGGCCGGGAGGTAGTCGCGCAGCGGCTTGTCGAGGTCGATGAGGCCCTGTTCGGCGAGCTGCATGACGAGGACGGACGCGAACATCTTGCTGTTGCTGCCCACCCGGAAGCGCCAGTCGGCCTTCATCGGGGTGCCGTCGAGGTTGGCCTTGCCGACCGTCAGCGTCTGGTCGAGCGACGGGTCGTCGTGGTCGCGGACGACGGCGAAGGCGCCGGTCGCGCCCGCCTTCATCGTGGTCTGCAGGGCGGCGAGCACCGCGGCGGTGTCGGGTGCGGCCGCGCTCGGGGTGCCCTGGTCGTCGGCGGCCGCGTGGGCGGCGCCGGTCGCCGTCAGGACGACACCGGCGGCGGCCACGGCCAGGGGACGCAGGAGCCTCATCTTCGCCATGTTCCTCTGTTCTTCGTTCGGCTGACGCGGCGTCCGGCCGCGTCGTTCGATGATCCACTATCACGGTCCGGGAACGTCACCGCAATGTGAGCGGCCGGTGAACGCGATCGACTCCACAATCCGTTTCCCGAACGGCGGCCAAGGCTTTACCTGCTGGGGTCTACCCGCGTAAACCGTTGGGTCGCATGCTTGTTCGGCACACCTCAAGCACGCCGGTGCGTCACCCCCACATCCCCCACTCACCGAACGTGGAGTCCGCATGCCCCTGCCCCGTACGCCCCTGTCCCGCATGGCCCGCCGCGCCTGCGCCGTCCTGCTCGCCGCCACCGGCGTGCTGCCGATAGCCGGCACCGCCCAGGCCGACACCCTCGCCGGCACGTACTCGGCCGTGGTGTTCCCGGACCAGAACCACAGTCTGGTCTACGACTTCATCAACTCGGCGACGAAGTCCGTCGACGTGACGATGTACGAGCTGCGCGACGACAACGCGGTCAAGGCCCTCCTCGACCGTCAGCGGGCGGGCGTCAAGGTGCGGGTGATCCTGGACGGCAAGCACACCTCGGTCAACGGCGCCGCCTACTCCACACTCCTGTACGGGCAGGTCGACGTGGTGTACTCCTCCTCGGCGTTCGTCTACACCCACCAGAAGACCGTCACCGTGGACGGCGCCAAGTCCCTCATCCTGACCGGCAACCTGGACGCCACGTACTACGCGTCCAGCCGTGACTACGGCGTCTTCGACGCCGACGCGAAGGACGTCGCCGCGATCGAGCAGGTCTTCAACGCCGACTTCGCGCAGACCGCGATCACCCCCTCGGACGGCGACAACCTGGTCTGGTCGCCCACCGACTCGCAGGACCGCCTGCTCGCGCTGATCAACGGCGCGAAGACCTCCCTGGACGTCGAGCAGCTGGAGTTCGGCGACCCGGCCCTGGTGGACGCCATCGCCGCCGCCGCGGGCCGCGGCGTCACCGTGCGGGTCGTCGGCATGAACCCCGACTCGTACGGCAGCTACTTCGACCAGGTGACGACGGCCGGCGGCAGGATCGTCACGTACTCGTCCACCACGGGCCTGTACATCCACGCGAAGGCGATCGTCGCCGACTACGGCACGTCGACGGCCAAGGTGTTCGCCGGCTCGGAGAACTTCTCCGACAACTCGCTGAACAACAACCGCGAGCTCGGCCTGATCACCACCGACGCCGGTGTGCTGACCACGATCGGGTCGACCTTCGCCACCGACTTCGCCAACGGGCAGCCGTACTAAGCGCGTTCGGCCGCCGCATCCGGCGAAGCCGCAACACCTCCCGCACCGCGTCGCGTTCCCAACCCGCCGTGAGGACTTGCCATGCCCGAGCTCGTCAAGCCCCGCCTGCCCTCCCGTCTGCGCAACCGCCTGCGCCCCCGCCGCACCGCCACCGCCGTCGCCTCGGCGACCGCCCTCGTCGCCGCCTCCGCCGGTCTGTGGGCCGCCACCGCCCCGGCCGCGCAGGCCGCCGCCCTGCCCGCCCCCGACCACGTCATCGTGGTCGTGATGGAGAACCACGCCTACAGCCAGGTCATCGGCAGCACCAGCGCGCCGTACATCAACTCCCTGGCCAAGGGCGGCGCTTCGCTCACCCAGTCGTACGCGATCACGCACCCGAGCCAGCCGAACTACTACGCGCTGTTCTCCGGCTCGACGCAGGGCATCACCGACGACAGCTGCGTGAACGTCGGCGGCCTGCAGGCCCCGAACCTGGCCTCCGAGCTCACCGCCGCCGGCAAGACCTGGGCCAGCTACAACGAGTCGCTGCCCGCGCAGGGCAGCACGGTGTGCAGCAGCGGCACCTACGCGCAGAAGCACAACCCGTGGTTCGGCTTCGGCAACGTCGCGCTCGACTCGGCGCACACCTTCAGCCAGTTCCCGACCGACTACACCACCCTGCCGAAGGTGTCGTTCGTCGTGCCGAACCTGTGCAGCGACATGCACGACTGCTCGGTCAAGACCGGCGACACCTGGCTCAAGACCAACCTCGGCGCCTACGCCACCTGGGCCGCGAGCCACAACAGCCTGCTCCTCGTCACCTTCGACGAGGACAACCGGCTGGCCGGCAACCGCATCCCCACCGTCGTCTACGGCGCCCACGTCGCGGCCGGCAGCACCACCGCCACCACCTACAACCACTACGACGTCCTGCGCACCCTGGAGGACCTGGCCGGCCTGAGCACCCACGCGGGCAACGCGGCCAACGGCACCGACATCTCCGGCATCTGGAACTGACGCCACCCGTCAGGCCCGACGACGGGGCCCGGCGCCACGCGGCGCCGGACCCCGTCCCGCAGGCAGGCCCGGGCGTGCCCGCGGCGGGCCGGGCGTGGTAAGCATGGCGGGTGCGCTTCGATTCCGTTCCGATGCCGTAGTCCGTCGAGGGCCGGCCGAGTTATGTGCGTGGGTATACG
>NZ_JBFBDY010000452.1:0-3512 GCF_040683475.1 Kitasatospora sp. NPDC093558
GTCCCCTGGTCGTCGTGAACGCCGTCGAGGCCCGCCAACTCACCGGCGCCGCCACGGCCACCGCGGCGGCCGACGCGCTCGGCGGCCTCGCCGACGACGCCGTGCTCACCCTCGGCGGCGAGGGCGCCCTCGTCGTCGCCGACGGCCGGGTGACGCGACTTCCCGCCCCCGCCGTCACCGTCGTCGACACCACCGGCGCCGGCGACGTCTTCTGCGGCGCCCTGGCCGCCGAACTCGCCCGCGGCACGGCCCTTCCCGAAGCCGCCGCCACCGCCGTGGCCGCCGGGGCGTTCGCCGTCACCGCCCTGGGCGCCCGCGGCGCGCTCCCCCGCCCGACGGATCTCTGAGCATCAACACCGCTGCGCTGCAAGGACGTTCGGTCCCACAGACAGGACCGAACGCCCTTCATGCGAACGCCGCAGGGGAGCACGGCGCGGCGCGCCGAGGACGGCGAACAGATATCGGCGAACAGATGACAGAAAACAGATTTCGTCATCTGTTATCTGTTCGCCGTCATCCGTCGCCCCTCACATGGAGCCCCTCACGCGGAGCCCCTCACACGGCTACGGCCGCCCCATGTACGCCGGGTAGTACCCGCTGCTGATGCCCGAGATCCGGATGAGGGTCCCCGGCCGCGCGGCCTCGACGTACTGGTTGTTGCCCAGGTAGATCGCCACGTGCTGGATGCCACGCTTGGTGCCGTCGGGCGACCAGAACAGCAGGTCGCCGCGGCGCAGCTGGCTCACGGTGATCGGCGTGGTGGCCTCGTACTGGTCGTTGGCCACCCGCGGCAGGTCGATGCCGCCTCGCTGGAACGCCTGCTGCACCAGGCCGGAGCAGTCGTAGCCGTCAGGCCCGTTGCCGGCCGTCTCGAAGGGCTTGCCAAGCTGCGCGAGCGCGAACTGGATCGCCGTCTCGACGTTCCGGTCCGCCGCAGGCGGCGCCGAGTTGGACGAGGACGACGACGAGGACGAGGACGACGAGGAGCCCCCGCCGCCCGTGCGGTCGAGGTAGATGTCGTAGTGCGTGGTCCAGCGCCACTCACCCTTGCTGTTCTTGAACCAGTACCGCGACCCGTCCCAGCCCTGCTTGATCCCCCCGTTGGACTTCGCCGCGGAGGACGAGGACGACGAGGAGGACGTGGAGGACGACGTCTTCGCGGTCGAGCCGCCCCCGGTGCGCGCCTTGTAGACGCTGTAGTGCGTCGTCCAGCGCCACTCCCCCTTGCTGTTCTTGAACCAGTACCGCGACCCGTCCCAGCCGGCGTGGGCCGGCGCCGGCTCGGCGGACGCGGGGGTCACGCCGGTGCCGAGGCCGATCACACCCGCGCCGGCGACGATCACGGCCACCATGCCTATCCCCCGGCGCACCCGCCCGGCCCGGGAGGGACGGGCCGCGGCCCTGCGGTCGGCGGCGGGGGTGGTGGCGTGTTGCCCGGTCGACTCGTCGGCGGCATCGGGTGCGCCGGTGTTGACGGTGGTCATCCTGCTGACTTCCTTCACTGCTGCGGAGAAGCGGAAAGGTCTGAAGTCGTCGAACCGACTCAAAAGGGTCGGATCGGGCGATTCAGTACTGCCGCGTGTCACGTTAGGCACGCGTCCGCACACGGCGCGCAGTGGAGTGCGCCAAAGGAAGGGTCACGAAGGGTGAGCACCGAACGGGGCATCAGGGTGAGCCGCCGTCACCGGCACGCTTTCCGACGCCCCCTCATCACCGCTCGCCGGACTCCGCGAGCAGCTGCTTCTTGAGCACCTTTCCCATGGCGTTCCTTGGGAGTTCGGGCACCAGGACGACCCGCCGCGGGCGCTTGTGGACGGAGAGCCGCTCGGCCACGAACGCCGTCAGCTGGTCCCCCGTCACCGGACCGTCCGGGATGACGTACGCGACGACGGCCTGCCCGAGGTCCTCGTCCGGCGCGCCGACCACGGCCGCGTCGGCGACGGCGGGGTGGTCGCGCAGCGCGGCCTCCACCTCGCCGGCACCGATCCGGTAGCCGCCGCTCTTGATCAGGTCCACCGAGGCGCGGCCGACGATCCGGTGGAAGCCGTCCGCGCCGATCACCGCGACGTCGCCGGTGCGGAACCAGCCGTCCGCCGTCCACGCCTCGGCGTCGGCGTCCGGCCGGTTGAGGTAACCGGAGAAAAGGGTCGGGCCGGCGACCTGGAGTTCGCCGACGGTCTCCCCGTCGGACGGCACCGGCGCGCCGTCCTCGCCGACCAGCCGGGTGCGCACGCCGTCCAGCGGCAGGCCGACGCTGCCGGGCCGGCGCTCGCCGTCGGCCCGGGTGCTGACGGTGATCAGCGACTCCGTCATCCCGTAGCGCTCGATGGGGGCGTGGCCGGTCAGCTCGGCGAGCTTCTCGAACACCGGGACGGGCAGCGGCGCGCTGCCGGAGACCAGCAGCCGGGCGCCGGCGAGGGCGGACGCCGCCTCCGGGTCGGCCGCCAGCCGGGACCAGACGGTCGGCACGCCGAAGTACAGGCTGCCGCCCGCGGCCGCGTACCCGGCGGGGGTGGGCCGGCCGGTGTGGACGAGCCGGCTGCCGGTGCGCAGGGCCCCGAGCACGCCGAGCAGGAGACCGTGGACGTGGAACAGCGGCAGACCGTGGACGAGCGTGTCCTCCGCGGTCCACCGCCAGGCGGCGGCGAGCGCGTCGAGGTCGGCGGCGACGGCCTCGCGGCGGATCACGGCACCCTTCGGCGCGCCGGTGGTACCCGAGGTGTAGAGGACGAACCCGGTCGCGTCCCCGGCCGACTCCGCGTACGTCGTCGCGGAACGCTGCGCCGGATCGACCGGCAGCGCCTCCACGCCGCTCACCGCAGCAGCCGCCACGCTGTCCCCGACCGCGCTGTCCCCTATGGCGTGTGCCAGCAGAGCGGCCCCCGAGTCGCGCAGGATGTGCTCGCGCTCCTTCGGCCCGGAGTCGGGCGGCAGCGGCACCACGGGCACGCCGGCCAGCAGACCGCCAACCACGGCGGTGACGGTCTCGACGCTCGGCCGGGCCAGCACCGCGAGCGCGGGGGCACCGGCGACCCGGTCGGCCACGGCGGTCGCCGCGCCCAGCAGGTCCTCCCGCGAGAGAGCGCGCCCGTCGATCCGCAGCGCGTCGGAGGAGTCCCCGAAGCCGCCCTGAAGTGCCGTCAGCAGTGCCATGCGTCCGTCCTCGCCTCTCTGCAGGTGTCGCGTCTCCACAGGTGTCGCGCCGACTCTACGGGCCCGCCGCCGACGCCCGTGAACAGCGGCCCGGGAACGGCCGGGACGTCCTGGAACGTGCAGGAACGCCGGAGGGCGTGGCACCGGGTACCCGGTGCCACGCCCTCCGCGCTCGTGCGGGGCGGATCAGGCCTTGCGGGCCTTCACCTCGGCGGTGAGCTGCGGCAGGACGGCGAAGAGGTCGCCGACGACGCCGTAGTCGACCAGCTCGAAGATCGGGGCCTCGGGGTCCTTGTTGACGGCCACGATGGTCTTCGAGGTCTGCATGCCGGCCCGGTGCTGGATCGCGCCGGAGATGC
>NZ_JBFBDY010000452.1:3609-5175 GCF_040683475.1 Kitasatospora sp. NPDC093558
GGCCAGCTCGAAGATCGGGGCCTCGGGGTCCTTGTTGACGGCCACGATGGTCTTCGAGGTCTGCATGCCGGCCCGGTGCTGGATCGCGCCGGAGATGCCCGCCGCGATGTACAGCTGCGGCGAGACCTGCTTGCCGGTCTGGCCGACCTGGTTGGTGTGCGGGTACCAGCCGGCGTCGACGGCGGCGCGCGAGGCACCGACGGCCGCGCCGAGCGCGTCGGCGAGCTCCTCGACGACGCCGAAGCCCTCGGCGGCACCGACGCCACGGCCGCCGGAGACCACGATCGCGGCCTCGGTCAGCTCCGGGCGGCCGGTGGACACGCGCGGGGTGCGCGAGACGACCTTGGCGGCGTTGCCGGTGAACTCCACCGACACGTTCTCGACGGCGCCGGCGGCCGGGGCGGCCTCGGGGGCGACGGCGTTCGGCTTGACGGTGATGACCGGCGCGCCCTTGGTGACCGTGGACTTCACCTGGAAGGACGCGGCGAACACCGACTGGGTGGCGACCGGAGCGCCGTCGACGGCCTCCAGGTCGACGGCGTCGGTGATGATGCCGGAGCCGATCCGCAGCGCGACGCGGGCGGCGACCTCCTTGCCCTCACCCGAGGACGTGACCAGCACCGCGGCGGGCGACACGGTCTTGGCGATCTGGGCCAGGGCGTCCACCTTGGGGACGACCAGCTGGTCGGCGAACTCGGCGCCGTCGGCGACGTACACCTTGGCGGCGCCGAACTCGGCGGCCTTGGCGGCGATGTCGGCGGCGGCGGCACCGGCGCCGAGGACGACGGCGGACGGCTCGCCGATGCGGCGGGCCAGGGTCAGCAGCTCCAGGGCCGGCTTGCGGACCACACCGTCGGCGTGGTCCACCAGAACCAGGATCTCAGCCATGATTCGTTGCTCCTGATCGATCGTTGGATGCGCGAACGGGTGGGATTAGATGAACTTCTGGTCGGCGAGGAACGCGGCGAGCTGCTTGCCGCCCTCGCCCTCGTCCTTGACGACCGTGCCCGCGGTGCGCGCCGGACGCGCCACCACCGAGTCGACCGCCGTCCACGCGCCCGCCAGACCGACCTCGTCCGCCTCGATGCCCAGGTCGTCCAGGTCCAGCGACTGAACGGGCTTCTTCTTCGCGGCCATGATGCCCTTGAACGACGGGTACCGGGCCTCGCCCGACTGGTCCGTCACCGACACGACGGCCGGCAGCGACGCCTCGACCAGCTCGGTCGCCGCGTCACCGTCACGACGGCCCTTGACCACACCGCCCTCGACCGACACCTCCGACAGCAGCGTCACCTGCGGCACACCCAGACGCTCCGCCAGCAGCGCCGGCAGCACACCCATCGTGCCGTCCGTCGACGCCATGCCACCGATCACCAGGTCGAACCCGGTCTTCTCCAGCGCCTTCGCCAGCACCGCCGACGTCCCGATCACGTCCGAACCGTGGATGTCGTCGTCGTTCACGTGCACGGCCTTGTCCGCACCCATCGACAGCGCCTTGCGCAGCGCGTCCTTCGCGTCGTCCGGGCCCACCGTCAGCACCGTGACCTCGGCACCCTCGTTCGCCTC
>NZ_JBFBDY010000453.1:0-5171 GCF_040683475.1 Kitasatospora sp. NPDC093558
ACCGTCAGCCAGTCGTCTCCGGGCTCGTCGCGCCACAGCGCCCCCATGCCCAGCGCACCGCCCTGCGGCGGAGGCGGCCCGAACGCGGTCGCGTCCCGTACGCCGTCCCACCGCCCGACCGGCTCCGGCGCACCGAAGCGGCGCAGCCCGACGGGCGGCTCGGCGTACGGAATGCCACGGAAGACCGCCACCCCGCCCTCCGAACCGCCCCGCACGACCCCGGCCGACGCATCGACGACGGGCACACCTGCGGTCATCACCACTCCTCGGCCGCACGACTCGGGACTCCCCCGGAGCATCTCGCCGCACCGGCCCGCGCGCCAGTCAATTTCGGGGGCGGTGCCGGGCGTGCACCACCGGCCCGGGTAGGACGATGGTGGCCTCGACGACGCTCAGCTTCACCGACGACTCACCGCCTGCGGCCGAGTCACACCGCAGGCGGCCTCCCCGGGGGTGCATGGCCGTCAGGCATTCCAGCACGCGCCGTGACGGTGGCGGACCGGAGGGATGTCCGCGCCGTCGACGTCGTGGCCGGCGCGGTGGAGGCCGCGGATCCGCTGGGCGTCGAGCCGGCCCTGGAGGCGGGCGCGGGCCTCGGCCGTGGCGATCTCGGTCGCGTACGAGCCCGTCCGGTAGTCGAGTGCCAGGCACGTCCAGGACGTGATCAGGCGAAGCGTCGTCGTCGGGGTGGGGCGGCGGCCTTCGCGTGCGGCGTCGGCCGGTTCGGCGTTCGGGTAGCGCAGATCGCGCAGGGACACGGACTCCGATCCGCCCTCGCGGACGCGGAGTCGCCGGGGAGTCGTGCGGGCAGTGCGGGACATCGAGAGCCTCCGTAGGGCCCTCTGGGCTTTCCAGAGGTACCTACGGCGGGTGGCTGGTGGTCGGCACGGCTCGGCTCCCCTCGTCGTCGGTCGGGACGATAGCCGCGTGGCGACGGTGAGGCCACGGATTTAGGGGAGCTGGGTCAGGCTTCCAGGGCGCGGTCCGGGCTCAGCGACACCTCGTGTAGCACGAGCCGGCTGCGGAGTTCCCGTACGCCCAGGTCGGCCTTGAGGCGGTCGATGACGGCCTCGAACTCGCGGGCGTCGGTGACCGCCATGCGCAGCTGGAAGTCGTAGTCGCCGGTGAGGCGCATCGCGCCGATCACCTGGGGCACGTCGGCGAGTTGCTGCTCGAAGCCCCGGCGGTCCACGCGCTCGCCGAGGCGGATGTCGCTGATCATCTGCATGCCGCGCCCGAACGCCTCCAGGTTCAGCTCGGCCCGGTAGCCCCGGATGACGCCGTCCGCCTGGAGCCGCCGCACCCGGTCGGCGACGGTGTTCGCCGAGAGGCGGACCTGGCGGCCGAGTTCCTGGTAGGTCGCGCGGCCGTCCTGGAGGAGGAGGGCGAGGAGCTGTCGGTCGATGCGGTCCATGGAGGCCATGCTACAAACTCTCGGCGCGAGGTCTATTCAGCCGAGTTTTCCTCGCCTGCGAGGAGCTTCCGGGCGCGATATCCGACACAAAATCGGACCAATCGGCGCAAGAATCGCAGCCATGGAAACGCTCCTGCTCCGGGCCGCCCTGGCCCCGTCCCTCGTCCTGCTCGCCTCCGTCGTCGCGCGCCGACTGGGCCCGCGCCGCGGTGGTCAACTGCTCGGCGCACCGACGAACACGGGACCGTTCCTCGCCCTCACCTGGCTCGCCGCCGGCCCCGCCGCAGTGGCGTCGGCCGCGCACGGCACCGTCACGGGCACGCTGGTCGTGGCGTGCTTCTGCGTCGTCTACGCCCGCGTCGCCCCCGCCCGTCGGCCCGCGTGGACACTTGCGCTCGCGCTGCTCGGCGCAGCCGCCGCCGGTTTGACCGGGACGCTGTGCGACAACGTGTGGGTGAGCGCCGGGCTGACACTCGCCGTGGTCGTAGCGGGGCTGCTGACCTGGCCGGCCGCGTCGTCGAACGCGGGGCGTACGAGCCCGCCGCGCACGTGGGAGATACCGGCGCGGATGCTGCTGTCCGGCGTGACGGTGGTGGCGGCCCTCTGCGCGGGCGCGGCGCTGGGACCGTTCGTCGGTGGCGTCCTGTCGTCGGTGCCGGTGCTGCTGTCGGTGATGGGGACGTCGGTCCACCGGACGGCCGGGGCGCCCGCGGCCGTCGACATGATGCGCGGCGCCCTCACCTCCGCCGCGGGCACGCTCGCCTTCCTGCTCGTCCTCTGCCTCGCCCCGGCCCACCTCGGCCCGGCCGCCGCCTTCCTCCTCGCCCTCGCCGCCCTGGTCGCGGCCGACGCCCTCCTCCGCCTCGGCATCGCGAGGGCCACTCGGCCCCGCCGCGAACGGCTCGGCCGTCCCGCTTCCACGCATGCGGCAGGCTGATCCGCCGGATGGCTCGCCCCCGGTGATGTCACGTCCTCCGACGCTGCCCGGTCTACCTGGTGGGTGTGGCCGTCGTGCAAGGGCGGTGGCCGCGCCCGGACGGGACTCCGAAGAGGTGGAAGGGGAATCACCAATGAAGGCCATCATCGTGTGCGCGTCCGTGTCCCACGGGAACACGAAGCGGATCGCCGACGTCATGGGGGAGGTCCTGGCGGCGCCGGTCGTCGAGCCGGAGGAGGTGACTGCCGCCGAGCTCGCCGCGTACGACCTCGTGGGGTTCGGCTCGGGGATCTTCTCTGGGCGGTTCCACCCGCGGCTGCGCCGGTTCGTCGGATCGCTCCCCGAGGGCGGGCGCTCGCAGGCGTTCGTCCTCGCCACCAGCGGGCTTCCCGAGCCGGGGTTCCGGCCCTTCACCCGGCCCCTCGTGCGGCGCCTCGAACAGAAGGGCTTCGCGGTGGGCGACACCTTCGCCTGCCGCGGCTTCGACACCTGGCTCCCCTTCCGGCTCGTCGGCGGCCTCAACAAGACCCGCCCCGACGGGGGCGACCTCGCCGCGGCGCACGCCTTCGCCGAAGGCCTGCGGGAGCGAGTCGCCCAGGACAGGTGATGCCGGGGCGTCCACGCACTCGTGATCCTGTCATGACATTGCGTCAATTCGGTTATTTTGTGGGGGCTTTAGGGCTGCGAACACGCAACCTCCACTAAAGTCGCGGGCGGTCCGCCGGGCGTCGGTCAGGCGCCCGGAACCTGCCGGCCGTCCGGGGTGTCCAGGTACGCGAACTCCCGGGCCCAGGTGGCATACCACGCGCGGAACCACGGGTGCTGCCGGGCCAGGGGGACGATGGTGGCGAGCGTCTCCCGGTAGTACGCGCGGCGCTTCTCCGGGCGGGGGTGGGTGTCGAGGCGCTGCACGTTGCTGAGCCGGTCGGCGAGCTTGACCAGCAGTGCGTCCTCGGGCGCGTGCCGCAGCCGGTCCAGGTACGCCGCCCGGACCTCCGCCTTCGACTGGCCCTCGGCGGGCTCGTCCTTCGTCACCCACCCGACCAACTCCGCCACCCGCGGCCCGAATCGCTCGCGCACCTCGTCCAGAGAACATCCGGTGTCCTCGACGACGTCGTGCAGCACCGCCGCCCGCAGCACGTCCGTGTCGGTCACCCCGACGCCCTCGACCAGGACGCGCACGGCCTCCAACAGGTGCTCCAGGTACGGCTCTCCGGCCGGGCGCCGCTGGTCGCCGTGCCACCGCACCGCGAACTCGACCGCCTCGTCGAGCTCGGCCAGGTCGGCCGGGTCAACCGCCAGCCCCCGGACCTCCGGCCATCCGCCCGCCGCCTCGAACGTCCGCAACGCCGCGCCCATCACGTCCCCCTCGCCTCGCGCTCCACGTTCCGAGGATCCTAGTTCCGAGGATCCTACGACGGTCCCTCGGAGCGCGGTGCCCGGGCCAGGAGGAGCAGGAGCAGCCCGCAGCCGGCCACCAGGCCCCAGCCCGGACGTGCGGCGTGCGCGAGCTCGTGGAGATCCTGCACCTGTTCGGCCCACGCGGCTACCAGGCGGTCGTCCACGCAAGCCCTGGGCGACCGTCATCATCCTGACGCGCCACACCCGATCCGGCGTACCGTCCGGGTGCCGGCGGTCAGACCGCGACCGGGTGGACGGCGATCGAGGCCGCCAGGGCCGCGGGAATCCGGACCGGGAGGTCGAGCACGTTGTCCGCCCGTGCGTACAGCTGGTGGTCGAGCGGGCCGGTCACCGGGTCAAGGGTGCCGTGATGGTGTGCGAGGGCGCGTTCGACGGCGCGGCGGATGCAGCTCGCCGGCTCGTCGATGCCGATCCGCTCCTGGGCGTACGCGTGGACCAGGTTGGGCAGGTGGTAGCAGCCCGCTACGTCCTCCTCGACCAGGTGGGAGCGGACGAGGGCCGTGAGGAGTGCCCGCGTCTCGGTGTCGGGGCGGTTGGCGAGGACGGCGGCGGTCCGGGCGGTGAACGGGCGCCGCGGGTGCAGGGCCAGGAGCCTGAGCAGACGGCGCTCTTCGCGGGGCAGCTTGGCGTCGGTGGTGGCGAGGGCGGCCCGGACGCCGCCTTCGAGGGCCAGGGTGGTGAGGGGCTCGGGCCAGTAGTCGGCGAGTTCCCAGTCGGGGTGCTCGCGCAGGTGGCGGCCGATGACGGACAGCGCCAGGGGGTGGCGGCCCAGGAGTTCCGCCATCCGCCCGGCCGCCGGCCGGTCCTCGTCGATCCGGCCCGCACCCGCGACGGCGCGCAGGACGGCCAGCGCCTCCTCCGGTTCCAGCACCGGGACCGCCAGGCGCCGCACGCCGTCCAGCTCTGCCAGCCGGGTGCGGGACGTGACGAGGGTGGTGCCCGTCGGCCCGGCGGGGAGGAGGGGGCGCACCTGGTCGGCGTCGGCGGCGTCGTCGAGGATCACCAACGGCTCGGAGGTGACGAGCAGTTGACGGTAGAGACGGACCCGGGCGGCCAGGCCGTGCGGCATCCGGTCGCCCGCGATGCCGAGGAGCCGGAGGAAGGATTCGAGGACCGCCCGGGGATCGGCGGGCGGCGCGTCGCCGGCGGAGCCCCTCAGGTCGGCGAAGAGCACCGGGCCGGCCGTGCGGACGCGGCGGGCCAGGTCGACGGCGAGGCTGGTCTTGCCGACGCCGGCCCGCCCCTCCAGAACGAGTGCACCGTCGTCGAGCACCTGTGACGCCCGCTTGAGGAGCCCTTCACGGGCGACGTGCCAGCCGGGCAAGGCGGGAAGGCGGCCCGCGGCGGCGCCCTGGCCGGCCGCGTCGGCCTCGCCGAGGACGGTGCGCAGTGCCTGCC
>NZ_JBFBDY010000454.1:0-5168 GCF_040683475.1 Kitasatospora sp. NPDC093558
GCCGGCGTGGCGCTCGCTGACCAGGAGGCCGCGGCGCTTGAGGCGGGAGACCGACGAGCGGACGGCGGGCGGTTCGACGCCGAGGTCGCCCATCAGCCGGACCACCGACGCGACGGAGAGCCAGTTCTCCTCGCCGCGCGCGTACAGGCCGAAGGTGGTGGTGATAAGCGGGCCGTGCCGCGCGTCGCGGCCGGCCGCGGGGGACTCGTCGTGCCCGGCCGTCACAGGTCTGTTCTCCTCGTCTCGGGCTCGTCCCGGGCCGGCGCAGCGGATCGGCGATCAAGCCCGTTGTTGATCAAGCCCATCGGCGGGCAGCCTATCGCCTCTCCGGTTCATCACATCAGCGACGTCCGCACCACCCGGTTGCGCAGTTCGCCGAGCCCGTCGACGCGCGTGACGACGACGTCCCCGTCGCGCAGGAAGACCTGCGGGTCGCGGGCGCTGCCGATGCCGCTCGGCGTGCCGGTGAGGAGGACGTCGCCCGCGCGCAGCGTCATCCCCTGGCTCAGCTCGGCGATCAACCGGGCGATCGGAAAGGCCATTTGGGCACTGGAGGCGTCCTGGCGCAGCTCGCCGTTGACCTCGCACCGCACGCGCAGCCGGCCCGGGTCGGGCACCTCGTCCGCCGTGGTGAGCCAGGGGCCGAGGGGCATGGTGGCGTCGATGCTCTTGCCCTTGAGCCACTGGCCGCCGTGCGCGCGCTGGAGGTCGCGCTGGGAGACGTCGTTGGCGACGAGGTAGCCGAAGACGTGGTCGAGGGCGTCCGCCTCCGGGATCGAGCGGCCGTCGCGGCCGATGACGAGGGCGATCTCGGCCTCGTAGTCCCACTGGGCGGAGAGCTCCGGGTCGTAGGCGATGTCGTCGGCCGGGCCGATGACGGTGTCCGGGCCCTTGGTGAAGAAGGTCGGACGGGTGGGGCGCCCGGCCGGGTCCTGGCCGCCGCGCTTGCCGCGGGACTCCTCGAAGTGGTCCCAGTAGTTCCAGCCGGTGCACAGGATGTCGCGGTTGAAATGCTGCAGCGGCGACTCCAGGCGGACGTCGGCGAGCGCGACGGACGGGGAGCCGGCCAGCGCGGCGTGCGCCGCCGCCAGGCCGTCCGGCCCGCCGCGCACGAGGACGTCGACGGTGCCGAGCCACTCGGGCAGCAGCGCCAGGGCCTTGCCGTCGTCGTGGACGGCTCCGGCCCGCGGCCTGCCGTCGACCGTGAGGGCTGCGAGTCTCATCCTGCCGACACCTCCGTTGCGACCGTCAGGGAAGATCGATTCACGACGCCGGCCGCACCAGCCGCTCGTCCGGGATCACCGCGACGCCGAGGATCTCGATCAGCGCCTCGGGCTGCCACAGCGCGGTGCAGCCGATGCCCGCCATGGCCGGGTAGACCGGTCCGGCCAGCTCGCGCCAGACCTCGCCGATCTCCTTGCCGTGCGCCTGGTAGTCGGGGATGTCGGTCAGGTAGATCGTCACGCTGACCAGGTCCCCGGGTTCGCCGCCCGCCTCGCGCAGGGTGGCCAGCAGGTTGCCGAAGGCCTGCCGGAACTGCTCGACGATGCCGCCCGGCACGATCCGCATCCGGGCATCGAGGGCGGTCTGCCCGCCGAGGTGGAGCGTGTTGCCGGCGAGCGTCCCGTGCGAGTAGCCGCTCGGCTTCGGCAGGGAGCTCGGGTTGACGGGAACGGGCGCCGTACGGGCGGTGCCGGGCGTCATGCCACCTCCAGCGGGGTGTCGTGGCGGGATGTATTGACAGTAGATGACGGTCGTGAAAAAAACGAGATACCGATCCCGAGAAACGGAGCCGTCCGCATGGAGCCCGATCTCAGCAAGTACCGACTCGACGGCGACAATTCGATGTACCGCCTCCCGAGCGGCCTGGTCGCCCCCGTCGTCACCCGCCGCGGCATGGAGGACCCTGGCGCCGCCGACTCCGGCGGCGCCGTGCGGATCTCGGGCGTGAGCAGCGCGCACACCCCCGCCCGCCGGCTCTGGTTCGGCCAGGTCAGCAACCGGCCCGGCTACCGCTCGGTGAGCCACCACCACGGCGAGGCCGAGACCGGCGGCTACGTCCTGGAGGGCCGGGGGCGCATCTACTTCGGCGAGCGGTTCGAGGACTACATCGACATGGAGCAGGGCGACTGGGTCTTCGTGCCGCCGTTCATGCCCCACATCGAGTGCAACCTCTCGCGCACCGAGCGCCTCGTGTGGATGACCACCCGCACGCCCGACAACATCGTCGTCAACCTGCCGGACGTCGCCGACGCCGACCTGCGCGACTGGACGGACCGTTGACGGCCCCGGAAGGCACGGCCGGCTCCCCGACCTCCGAGATCTTCACGCCCGAGGTCTTCACGCCCGAGATCTTCACGTCCGAGGTCTTCACCTCCGCCGTCACCCTCAAGCCCGCCGAGCCCGAACACTTCGACCTCGCCTTCACCGCCACCACCCAGCCCTGCCCGTGGCCCAAGGCCTACGGCGGCGACCTCGTCGCCCAGGCCGCCGCCGCGGCGATGCGCTCGGTCACGGACGGCAAGTCGCTGCACTCGATGCACGGTTACTTCCTGCGCCCGGCCGACATCGGCGCCGACGTCCGCTACGATGTCGAGGTCCTGCGCGACGGCCGCGGCTACAGCACCCGCCAGGTGCGCGGCTACCAGAACGGCAAGCCGCTGTACGTCTGCCTGGCCAACTTCGCGGCCGGCGAGCCCGGCGGCAGCTTCGCCGCCGGCTTCGACGGCTCGCTCCCCGGCCCCGAGAGCCTGCCGAGCTCGGCCGCGTACCTCGCCGCCCGCAGCGGCGGGACGATGACCGACGGGTCGAAGGCCTACTGGTCCGGCGGCCGCAGCTTCGACATGCGGCACGTGCCCGGCCCGGTCTACCTGACCGTCGACGGCGAGCGGACCCCCCACCAGGCCGTCTGGCTGCGCCCGTTCGACCGCCTGCGGCCCGTCGAGGGCCTCACCGACGCGCAGCGCGACCAGGCCGCCCTCGCCTACGTCTGCGACTACACGATCCTGGAGCCCGTCCTGCGCGTGCTCGGCCTCGCGTGGGCGCAGCCGGGGCTGGTAACGGCGAGCCTCGACCACGCGATGTGGTTCCACCGCCCCGGCCCGGTGGACGACTGGCTGCTGTACGTGCAGGAGGCGGTCGCCGCCGACAACGGCCGCGGCCTCGGCACCGGCCGCTTCTTCACCCGCGACCGCCGCCACCTCGCCACCGTCGCCCAGGAGGGCATGATCCGCACGCCCCAGGAGGGCTGATCCGCACCACCTGATCTCGCGGCCCCCTCCCGCGAGTTCCCGGAAGGACCCGTCCGTTGCCCCTCTCAGGCCCCCTCTCGCCCTCGGCCCACCAGGACACCTTCACCCGCGACCACCTCCCCCCGGCCGGACTCTGGCCGACCATCGAGTTCACCACGCCGGCCCTGCACTACCCGGACCGGCTCAACGCCGCCACCGAGCTGATCGACCGCCCGGTGGCGGAGCACGGCCCCGACCTGCCGGCCCTGCGCACGCCCGACGGGGAGACGTGGTCCTACGGCCTCCTCCGGCTCCGGGCCAACCAGGTCGCCCAGGTGCTCACCGAGGACCTCGGCCTCGTGCCCGGCGGACGCGTCCTGCTGCGCTCGCCCAACAACCCCTGGGCGGTGGCCGCCTGGCTCGGCGTGCTCAAGGCGGGCGGCGTGGCCGTCACCACGATGGCCGCGCTGCGCGCCCGCGAGCTCGCCCCGATCGTCGACCGCACCAGGCCCACCGTCGCGCTCGTCGACCACCGCTACACCGAGGAGGTCGAGCAACTCCACAGCGCCTCCCTCACCACTGCCTCCCTCACGATCGTCACCCACGGCACGCCCGGCCCGGACGACCTCGTCGCCCGCGCCGCCGCCAAGTCGGGCGAGTTCACCGACGTCCCGACCGCCGCCGACGACGTCGCCCTGCTCGGCCCGACCTCCGGCAGCACCGGCGTCCCCAAGATCACCATGCACTTCCACCGCGACGTGCTCTCCATCGACCACACCTTCGGCCGCCCCCTCCTCGGCCTCGGCCCCGGCGACACCGTCGCCTGCTCGGCGCCGCTCGCCTTCACCTTCGGCCTCGGCATGCTCGTCGTCTTCCCGCTGCGCGCCGGCGCCTGCGCGCTGCTCACCGAGTCCGCCACCCCGCTCCAACTCGCCGAACTCGTCGAGCGCCAGGGCGTCACCGTCCTCGCCACCGCGCCCACCGCGTACAAGGCGATCCTCCGGGAGGGGCAGGAACACCGGCTCGCCGGGCTGCGCGCCGCCGTCTCGGCCGGCGAGCACCTGCCGCAGACCACCTGGGAGCAGCTGCGCGACCGCCTCGGCCTGCGCGTCATCGACGGCATCGGCGCCACCGAACTGCTGCACATCTTCATCTCGGCCGCCGGCGACGACATCCGCCCCGGCGCCACCGGCCGCCCGCTGCCCGGCTACCGGGCCACCATCCTCGACCTCGACGGCCACGAGCTCGGCCCCGGCGAGCCCGGCCGGCTCGCCGTCATCGGCCCGGTCGGCTGCCGCTACCTGGACGACCCGCGCCAGGACGAGTACGTCGTGGACGGCTGGAACGTCACCGGCGACCTCTTCTACCGCGACGCCGACGGCTACTACTTCTACCAGGCCCGCAGCGACGCCATGATCGTCTCCTCGGGCTACAACATCGGCGGCCCCGAGGTCGAGGCCGCCATCGACACCCACCCGGACGTCGTCGAGTCCGGCGTCGTCGCCAAGCCCGACCCCGAACGCGGCTCGGTCGTCTGCGCGTTCGTCGTCCTGCGCGACGGCGTCCCGGACGGCGAGGCGGCCGCCGCCAAGGCCAAGGAGATCCAGGACCACGTCAAACAGGTACTGGCCCCCTACAAGTACCCACGCGACGTGCGGTTCTGCGACGCCCTGCCCCGCAACACCAGCGGCAAGCTGCAGCGCTTCGTGCTGCGCCGGATCGTCGCGGACGGTGAGCGGACCGGCGACCAGGCCCCTGCCTAGGGCGTGTCTGACAATTCCCGTCTGCGGGGCGACGCCGGGGCACGCGCCTCGCCGCGTTGTCGTCAGTCGCCCGATGCTCCGCATCGCCTCCCTCCTCCGCCTTGCGATGCACGCACCCCAACGCCGCCCCGCCCGCCCTCCGGGCGGACGACGGGAATTGTCAGACACGCCCTAG
>NZ_JBFBDY010000455.1:0-5163 GCF_040683475.1 Kitasatospora sp. NPDC093558
CCACTGCTCTCGCTCTTCCCTGGGCGACTTGCCCGGGGGCACCCGCACCGGCCGCCCAGCGCCGCCCCGCCGTACGACTCCGTCATCCGTTCGCCCGCAAGCGATCCCCGCGCCGGACCAAATTTGGCGGTGTTGACCCGTCAGTAACGCCCTCCTATGCTCAACGGCGTTCGCGACCCGGCACCCACCGTGCGGCACCGTCACCGGCTCGAAGGGCTCCTCCCATCACCACCTCCACCGCCCCCTCGGGCGGCGCCCCCGGCGCGCCCGACGCGGCCGAAGCACCCGACGCCGCCACCGGTCGCCGCCGGTTCCTCACCTACCTGCTCGCCGCACCGACCCTCACCGTCGCCGCCCGGCTCGGCCTGGACGCCGCCGCGCCGGCCACCGCGCGCGCCGCCGTCCGGGCCGCCGTCCGCGCCTCCGCCGCACAGGCCCAAAGCAGCTCCGCGCCACCGCAGTTGATCGGCCTTCCGGGCATCCCCGACATCCTGGACCTCGGCGACGCCCTCATCCTGGCCGGCCTGCCGACCTCCCACCTGCTCGTCCTGGAGCTCACCACCGCCGGGCGCGCCGTGCTGCACCTGCCCCGCCTGGAGGTCGGCCAGGGCCTCACCACCGCCGTCGCGATGCTCGTCGCCGAGGAGCTCGACGCCCGGCTCGCCGACGTCGACGTGCCGCTCTCCGACGGCCGCCCCGAGCTGCTGTTCAACCAGCTCACCGGCGCCTCCAACTCGGTGCGCTCGCTGTACGACCCGGTGCGCGCCGCCGCTGCCGCCGCCCGCGCCCGGCTGGTGACCGCCGCCGCCCGCCGCTGGAACCTCCCCGCCGACACCCTGCGCACCGCCGACTCCGCCGTCCTCGCCCCGGACGGCCGCCGCGCCGGGTACGGCGAACTCGCCGCCGACGCCGCCGCGATCGCCGTCCCGGCCGTCCCCTCCACCCCCAAGAGCACCGACCAGCTGCGCCTCGTCGGCAGGCCGACCGGCCGCATCGACGCCCGCGACATCGTCACCGGCCGCGCCAAGTACGCCGGGGACCTGGCGATCCCGGGCGCCGTGCCGACCGTCGTCGCCCGCCCGGCCACCGTCAACGGCACGCTCAAGTCCCTGGACGCCACCGCCGCGCGCGCCATGCCCGGCGTGCTCGGCATCGTACGGATCCCGAGCGGCGTGGCCGTCCTCGCCGAGACCTTCGACCAGGCGATGAAGGCGCGCGACGCCCTCGTCACCACCTGGAACCCGGGCCCGGCAGCCGGCCTGTCCGACGCCGACGTCCGCAGCCGGCTCCGGGCCGCGCACGCGCCGTTCCTCATCCCGCCGCTGCTCACGCAGTACGTGGACGGCGAGTTCGACTTCGCCTTCGTCAACCACGCCCCGATGGAGGTCCTGACGGCCGTCGCGGACGTGCGGCCGAACCGGGCGGAGCTTTGGTTCGCCGCCCAGACGCCGATCGTCGCCCAGCAGACCATCGCCGCCGAACTCGGCCTCCCGCAGGACGCCGTGACGGTCCACGTGGTGCGCGGCGGCGGCTCGTTCGGGCGGCGGCTGTTCTTCGACGCCGCGCTGGAGGCCGCCCGGATCTCCCAGGCGGCCGGCCGCCCGGTCAAGCTCATGTGGACGCGCAACGACGACATGCGCCACGGCCGGATGCGCCCCGCGAGCCACCACCGCGTCCGGGCCACCTACGCCCTCGGCCAGGTGTTGACCTACGAGCACCGCGCCGCCACCGTCAAGACCGACTTCCGGCACGGCCTCGGCGAGGCCCTGACCGCCGCCGGCTTCAACCTGTCGATCGCCGGGATCAGCCTCGCCCAGGCCTTCTTCCTGCTCAGCGAGAAGAACCCGTACAACGTCGGCATCCCGACCCAGCTGCTCGCCGAAGTGCCCCTGGACGTGCCCACCGGCAGCTGGCGCTCGGTCTACTCCGGCACCGTCCGGGTCGCCGACGAGATCATGATGGACGAACTGGCCCGCCGGATGGGCCAGGACGAGGTCGCCTTCCGCCGCGCCCGGCTGCGCGACGCCGCCGGCCGGGCCGTCCTGGACACCGTGGCCAAGGCGGGCGACTGGGGCCGCCCGATGCCGCCCGGCCAGGCCCAGGGCGTCGGCTACCACGACGAGAACGGCGGGCGCGCCGCCTACCTCGTGGAGATCGACGCCGGCGACCCGAAGAACCCGCGCGTCACCAAGGCGGTGATCGCCGCCGACGTCGGCCGGGTGGTCAACCCCCGTGGTCTGGAAGCCCAGTTGACCGGCGCCCTGATCGACGGCATCTCGGTGATCCTCCAGGCCGGCAACCACCTCGACAACGGCGCCTTCCGCGAAGGCAGTTACGGCGACTTCCACTACGCGCGGCAGCGGCACTCCCCACCCGCCGTCGAGATCCACCTCATGCCGCCGAGCGGACCGCCCGGCGGCGCGGGCGAGTTGGGCGTCCCGGCCGCGTCCGCCGCGGTGGCCAACGCCTACGCCCGCGCGACCGGCACGAGCCCGCGCTCGTTCCCGGTCAACTTCTGACGACTCCCCAGCCCACCACAGGACTCCCCATGCCCAGCCACACCTTCGTCCTCAACGGCCAGCCGGTCACCGTCGACGCGCCGGACGACATGCCGCTGCTCTGGGTGCTGCGCGACAAGCTCGGCGTCACCGGCCCCAAGTACGGCTGCGGCGTGGGCGTCTGCCGCGCCTGCACCAGCCACCTCGACGGCCAGGAGTTCCAGCCCTGCACGCTCGCGGTCAAGGACTGCGAGGGCCGCACCGTCACCACCATCGAGGGCCTCGCCGACGGCGACACCCTGCACCCCGTCCAGGAGGCCTGGCTCGCCTGCGACGTCGCCCAGTGCGGCTTCTGCCAGCCCGGCCAGATCATGACCGCCGCCGCCCTGCTGCGCCGCACCCCGGCCCCGACGGACGCCGACATCGACCGGATCCAGAACATCTGCCGCTGCGGCAGCTACCCCCGCATCCGCGAGGCGATCAAGCAGGCCGCAACGGCGACCCGGCCGACGTCCTAGACCTCACTCAGACGCCCAGCGCCTCCGCCGCCAGGGCCGTCCCCTGCACCCGGGCCGCGATCTTGGCGAACGCGATCTCGCGGGAGGTGGAGGTGTCGTCGGCGAACGGCGAGAACCCGCAGTCGTCGGTGGTGCCCAGCTGCTCGACGGGGATGTGCCGCGCCGCCGCCAGCACACGGTCGCGCACCTCCTCGGGGGTTTCCACCCGGGGGTCGATCGGGTCGGTCACCCCGATGAACACCTTGGCGTCCGACGGGAGATGGTCCGCGATGACGGCGAGGACGCGCTCCGGGTCGGGCTCGCTCGCGAGCTGCACGTAGAAGTTGCCGGCCTTGAGCCGGAACAGCGTCGGCAGCAGCCCGGCGTAGTCGACGTCCAGGCTGTGGGTGGAGTCGAGGTCCCCGCCCGGGCAGGTGTGCACACCGATGCGCGCCCGCTCGGCCTCGGAGAAGCGGTCGAGCACCCGGTTGTTGAGCGCGACGAAGTCGTCCAGCAGGCCGCCGGACGGATCCAGCTTGAGCGACAACCGCCCTTCGGTGAAGTCGAGTTGGACGACGTGCGCACCCGCGTCGAGGCAGCCGCGGATGTCGGCCTCCGCCTCGGCGACCAGATCGTCCAGGAACACCTCGCGCGCATACCCGTCGATGCCGCCGGCCGGGTAGAGGAGGCTGAGCGCGGACGGCGCGATGACGGCCTGCTTGACCGGCTTCGACGTGTGGCGCAGGGCGTCCCGCAGGTACGTGTCCGCGCGCACCCGGTACCGGAACGGCCCGGCGGTCAGGCTCGGCAGCTGCCGGGTGTGCCCGTCCGCGAACGGGATGACGGCACCGCCACCGTCGAGGGTGGTCAGGCCGGCCAGCGGGTACGTCACGAAGCTCGGCTTGGCCTGCTCGCCGTCCACCAGGACGGGGCAGCCGAGCTCCTCCAGCCGGGCGATGGTCTCGGCGGTCGCTTCGTCCTGCAGCTTCTTCAAGTCCGCGTCGGAGAGCCGCCCTTCGGCGTGCTCGGCGATGGCGGTGAGCAGCGCGGACGAGCGCGGGATGCTGCCGATGGGTTCCGTGGAGATGGTCATGACGGGACGTTAGAAAGGCGGCCCGCACACGTGCAACGGGGCGCGCGGCGCACCCCGTTGCCCGCGCACGCTCCGCGCGCCCCTGCCCGCCGGTTCACGCCCCCGGGACGACGGCCTCCGGGTCGCGGCCGAAGAACCCCGCCAACCGGTCGTACGGCGGCGCGTCCTCCGGGACCGCGACCTCGGGGCCGAACGCGAACGAGTCCTCGTCCGCGCCCCGGTACGCCGGCTTGAGCGACCCGCGCGCCCATGCGAGCGAGGCCAGCGCCACCTCGTGGTCAAGCCCGTCCGTGGACTGTCCGGTGGAGCGGGCCAAGTCCCAGGCATGGACGGCCAGTTCGGCGATCTCCTGGTCCACCGGAAAGCGGGCGGGGAACGACCCCACGCCGGGCACCTCCAGCGTGCCGGTGAGGTCCCCGGCCTCCCGCCACGCGTCGACGAGCTCCTCGGCGCCGGCCTCGAAGGCGTGCAGCCAGTCGGCGTCCACCTGCTCGAAGGACTGCGACCAGTCCGGCCGGCCGCCGCGCGCCTGGATGGTGAACTGCCGCAGATCGAACAGGAGATGGCCGATCAGCGTGCCGACGTCCCACGAGCGGCAGGGCGTCGGGTGGCCGGCCAGCTCGACGCCCGCGCCGTCGATCAGGCCGGCGGTCTGGGCGAGCGCCCGGGCGAGCAGGTCGATCGGGTCGTCGGTCGCGGTCATGGCACGGCTCTCCTGGGACGGCGGGCGATCGGTCCCCGTGATGCTAACCGGGACCACCGACACCGGCCCGGCCACCGGCTCCGGCGCCACGCCGGGGCCGGTGAAGCCCGGAGCCTTCCGCCAGGCTCGGGGCCGGTGAAAGCCCGGAGCCTTCCGCCTGGCTCGGGGCCGGTGATCCCCGAGTCTTCCGTCAGGCCGCGAAGCCGCCGTCCACCGCCAGCTCCGCGCCCGTGACGTACCGGGCGTCCTCGCTCACCAGGTACGCGACGGCCGCCGCCACGTCCGCGCCCGCGCCGTACCGCCCGAGCGCGGTCAGCCCGGCCTGGAACGCGGCCGACGCGCCGTCCGCCGGGTTCATGTCGGTGTCGATCG